>NZ_JBQEPD010000009.1:0-212544 GCF_052045675.1 Brucella sp. 22210 | reverse complement strand
GGCACCATCGGTCACGTTGACCATGGCAAGACCTCGCTGACTGCGGCAATCACGAAGTTTTTCGGTGAATTCAAGGCGTATGACCAGATCGACGCTGCACCGGAAGAACGCGCCCGCGGTATCACGATCTCGACGGCTCACGTTGAGTACGAAACCGCAGCTCGTCACTACGCCCACGTCGATTGCCCAGGCCACGCTGACTATGTGAAGAACATGATCACCGGCGCTGCACAGATGGACGGCGCGATCCTGGTTGTTTCGGCAGCTGACGGCCCGATGCCGCAGACCCGTGAGCACATCCTGCTCGCTCGTCAGGTTGGCGTTCCGGCAATCGTCGTGTTCCTGAACAAGTGCGATCAGGTTGACGACGCAGAACTGCTCGAACTGGTTGAACTGGAAGTTCGCGAACTTCTCTCGAAGTACGACTTCCCGGGCGACGAAGTTCCGATCGTCAAGGGTTCGGCTCTGGCAGCTCTCGAAGATTCCTCGAAGGAACTCGGCGAAGACGCCATTCGCAACCTGATGGACGCAGTCGACAGCTACATTCCGACCCCGGAACGTCCGATCGACCAGCCGTTCCTGATGCCGATCGAAGACGTGTTCTCGATCTCGGGTCGCGGTACGGTTGTGACGGGTCGCGTTGAGCGCGGTATCGTCAAGGTTGGCGAAGAAGTTGAAATCGTCGGCATCAAGGCGACCGGCAAGACGACGGTTACCGGCGTTGAAATGTTCCGCAAGCTGCTCGATCAGGGCCAGGCTGGCGACAACATCGGCGCACTGGTTCGTGGTATCGGCCGTGAAGACGTTGAACGCGGTCAGGTTCTCTGCAAGCCGGGTTCGGTTAAGCCGCACACCAAGTTCAAGGCAGAAGCTTACATTCTGACCAAGGACGAAGGTGGCCGTCATACGCCGTTCTTCACCAACTACCGCCCACAGTTCTACTTCCGTACGACTGACGTGACCGGTGTTGTGACCCTGCCGGAAGGCACGGAAATGGTTATGCCAGGCGACAACGTCACCGTTGACGTTACGCTGATCGTCCCGATCGCCATGGAAGAGAAGCTCCGCTTCGCTATCCGTGAAGGTGGCCGCACCGTCGGTGCAGGCATCGTCGCTTCGATCATCGAGTAATTAAGGTTTGTGCAGGAGCGTCTCTCCGGAGACGCTCCGCGTAACAAGGAACAGATGAAATGAACGGTCAAAACATCCGCATTCGCCTTAAGGCGTTTGATCATCGGATCCTTGACGCTTCGACGCGGGAAATCGTGTCGACTGCCAAGCGTACCGGTGCAAATGTGCGCGGACCGATCCCGCTTCCTACGCGGATCGAAAAGTTCACAGTTAACCGGTCGCCGCACATCGACAAGAAGAGCCGCGAGCAGTTCGAGATGCGCACGCACAAGCGTCTTCTCGATATCGTTGACCCGACCCCGCAGACTGTTGACGCGCTGATGAAGCTCGATCTGTCCGCCGGTGTCGATGTCGAGATCAAGCTTTAATCGGCTTGAGGACGGAAGGAACGAACCCGATGCGTTCAGGTGTTATTGCACAGAAGCTGGGCATGACCCGCGTCTATAACGACGCCGGCGAGCATGTGCCGGTGACGGTTCTCCGCATGGAGAATTGCCACGTGGTAGCTCAGCGTACAGTTGAAAAGAATGGTTACACGGCTGTTCAGCTTGGCGTTGGTATCGCCAAGGTAAAGAACACGTCCAAGGCTATGCGCGGTCATTTCGCGAAGGCCGAGGTCGAGCCCAAGGCGAAGCTTGCCGAATTCCGCGTTTCTCCGGACAACCTCCTCGAAGTCGGCGCGGAAATCACCGCCGAACACTTCGTCGCCGGCCAGAAGGTCGATGTGACGGGTACTTCGATCGGTAAAGGTTTTGCCGGTGTTATGAAGCGTCACAATTTTGCTGGTCATCGTGCCTCCCACGGTAACTCCGTTACCCACCGCGCTCACGGCTCGACCGGTCAGCGTCAGGACCCGGGTAAGGTGTTCAAGGGCAAGAAGATGGCTGGTCATATGGGCCAGACCCGCGTGACCACGCAGAATATTGAAGTTGTCTCGACGGACACTGATCGTGGCCTCATTCTGGTCCGCGGCGCGGTTCCAGGCTCCAAGGGCGCCTGGATCATCGTCCGCGACGCAGTCAAGGTCTCGCTGCCAGAAAGCGCGCCGAAGCCGGCCGCTCTGCGTGCAGGTGCCGCCAAGGCTGAAGTCGCCGCGACTGAGGGAGCCGAATAATGGATCTCACGATTACAACTCTTGAAGGCAAGGATGCCGGCAAGGTCAAGCTGAACGAAGATATCTTCGGCCTCGACCCGCGTGACGACATTCTTCAGCGCGTCGTGCGCTGGCAGCTGGCTCGCCGCCAGCAGGGCTCCCATCAGGCTCAGGGCCGTGGCGACGTAAGCCGCACCGGCGCGAAGATGTACAAGCAGAAGGGTACGGGTCGCGCTCGTCACCATTCGGCTCGCGCTCCGCAGTTCCGCGGTGGTGGTCAGGCTCACGGACCAGTTGTCCGTAGCCATGAACACGACCTGCCGAAGAAGGTTCGCGCTCTTGGCCTGCGTCATGCTCTTTCCGCCAAGGCAAAGGCATCCGACCTGATCATCATCGATGATCTGGCGGCTTCCGAAGCCAAGACGAAGCAGCTTGTTTCTCAGTTCGCCAAGCTCGGTCTGGAAAATGCACTCCTCATCGGTGGTGCAGAGATCGACGTGAACTTCCAGCGTGCGGCTTCGAACATCCCGAACATCGACGTTCTGCCAGTGCAGGGCATCAATGTTTACGACATTCTTCGCCGTGGCAAGCTCGTGCTTTCCAAGGCGGCTGTCGAAGCCCTCGAGGAGCGTTTCAAATGACTGATCTTCGCCATTACGACGTGATCGTCAGCCCGGTTATCACCGAGAAGTCTACTCTGGTTTCTGAACACAACCAGGTCGTCTTCAACGTAGCCCGCAAGGCAACGAAGCCGGAAATCAAGGCTGCAGTCGAAGCGCTGTTCGGCGTCAAGGTTACCGCAGTCAACACTGCAGTGCGCAAAGGTAAGGTCAAGCGGTTCCGCGGCATTATCGGGCGCCAGAGCGACGTCAAGAAAGCGATCGTTACTTTGGCTGAAGGCCAGAGCATCGACGTTTCGACCGGTCTCTGAGAGGCCATGGAGTAAGAGACAATGGCACTCAAGCATTTTAATCCGACCACGCCGAGCCAGCGTCAGCTGGTCATCGTGGATCGCTCGGAACTCTACAAGGGCAAGCCGGTCAAGTCCCTGACCGAAGGTCTGTCCAAGAAGGGTGGCCGTAACAACACCGGTCGTATCACCGTTCGCTTTCAGGGCGGTGGTCACAAGCGTTCGTACCGCTTCATCGACTTCAAGCGTCGCAAGCTTGACGTCGTCGGCACCGTCGAACGCCTGGAATACGATCCGAACCGCACCGCGTTCATCGCGCTGATCCGTTACGAAGACGGCGAACTCGCATACATCCTGGCTCCGCAGCGTCTTGCTGTTGGCGACAAGGTTGTTGCTGGTAACTCCGTTGACGTTAAGCCGGGCAACGCAATGCCGCTCGCTTCGATGCCAGTTGGCACGATCGTCCACAACGTCGAACTGAAGCCTGGTAAGGGCGGTCAGATCGCACGTTCGGCTGGCACCTACGCCCAGCTCGTCGGTCGCGACCAGGGCATGGCGATCCTGCGCCTCAACTCTGGTGAACAGCGTCTGGTTTCCGGCGCCTGCTTCGCTTCGGTTGGTGCAGTTTCGAACCCGGATCACGGCAATATCAACGACGGCAAGGCCGGTCGTTCGGTATGGCGTGGCAAGCGTCCGCACGTTCGCGGTGTTGCAATGAACCCGGTCGATCACCCGCATGGTGGTGGTGAAGGTCGTACCTCGGGTGGTCGTCACCCTGTCACTCCGTGGGGCAAGCCTACGAAGGGCAAGAAGACGCGCTCGAACAAGGCGACTGACAAGTTCATCATGCGTTCGCGCCATCAGCGCAAGAAGTAAGAGAGGTAGTCTGAAGTGGCTCGTTCAGTTTGGAAAGGTCCGTTTGTCGACGGCTATCTTCTCAAGAAGGCTGAGAAGGTACGCGAAGGCGGTCGTAACGAAGTTATCAAGATGTGGAGCCGCCGCTCCACCATTCTGCCGCAGTTTGTCGGTCTGACTTTCGGCGTCTACAACGGCAACAAGCATGTGCCGGTGTCGATTTCGGAAGAAATGGTCGGACACAAGTTCGGTGAATTCGCGCCTACGCGTACCTACTACGGTCACGGCGCGGACAAGAAGGCAAAGAGGAAGTAACGATGGGCAAGGCCAAGGCTCCCCGCCAGCTTAAGGATAACGAGGCGAAAGCCGTCGCCCGTACGCTCCGCGTCAGCCCGCAGAAGCTTAACCTTGTCGCGAGCATGATTCGCGGCAAGAAAGTGAATGCGGCACTTGCCGATCTGACGTTTTCGCGCAAGCGGATCGCCGATACGGTTAAGAAGACGCTTGAGTCGGCGATTGCAAACGCTGAAAACAATCACGACCTCGACGTCGATGCTCTGATCGTCGCCGAAGCCTATGTCGGTAAGTCGATCGTCATGAAGCGCTTCCATGTCCGCGGACGTGGTAAGGCAAGCCGTATCGAGAAGCCGTTTTCGCATCTCACCATTGTTGTCCGCGAAGTCGCGGAAAAAGGGGAGGCCGCATAATGGGTCAGAAGATTAATCCGATCGGTCTTCGTCTCGGCATCAACCGCACCTGGGATTCGCGTTGGTACGCAAATACCGGTGAGTACGGCAAGCTGCTGCATGAAGATGTCAAGATCCGTGAGTTCCTCACCGAGGAACTCAAGCAGGCTGCGATTTCGAAGATCGTAATTGAGCGTCCGCACAAGAAGTGCCGCGTGACGATCCACTCGGCTCGTCCGGGCATCATCATCGGCAAGAAGGGTGCAGACATCGAAAAGCTCCGCAAGAAGCTTTCCGAGATGACCAATGCCGATACTTCGCTCAACATCGTTGAAGTTCGCAAGCCGGAAATCGACGCTACGCTGATCGCTCAGTCGATCGCTCAGCAGCTCGAACGCCGTGTGGCATTCCGTCGCGCCATGAAGCGTTCCGTTCAGTCGGCAATGCGTCTTGGAGCCGAAGGTATCCGTATCAACTGCTCGGGTCGTCTGGGTGGCGCGGAAATCGCTCGCATGGAATGGTACCGTGAAGGTCGCGTTCCGCTTCATACTCTGCGCGCCGATATTGACTACGGCACAGCAGAAGCGAAGACCGCTTATGGTATCTGCGGCGTGAAGGTCTGGGTCTTCAAGGGCGAGATCCTTGAACACGATCCGATGGCTTCCGAACGTCGTGCGGTCGAGGGTGACAATCAGGGTTCCTCGTCGAACCGCCGCCGCGAAAACGCTTAAAAAGCGGGCCGCGGGCGAGAAATTTGGAGTAGAGAACAATGATGCAGCCTAAGCGCACCAAGTTCCGCAAGCAGTTCAAGGGCCGTATCCACGGCAACTCGAAAGGCGGCACGGATCTGAATTTCGGTGCTTTCGGTCTGAAGGCTCTCGAGCCGGAACGCGTCACCGCACGTCAGATCGAAGCGGCTCGCCGCGCGATCACCCGTCACATGAAACGT
The DNA here is from genome assembly GCF_052045675.1 of Brucella sp. 22210. NCBI lineage: Bacteria > Pseudomonadati > Pseudomonadota > Alphaproteobacteria > Hyphomicrobiales > Brucellaceae > Brucella > Brucella sp. 22210. The sequence continues at coordinate 206,920 of NZ_JBQEPD010000009.1, read as the reverse complement.
GCCGGTCGCGTGTGGATCCGCATCTTCCCTGACCTGCCGGTTACTTCGAAGCCTACCGAAGTCCGTATGGGTAAAGGTAAGGGTTCGGTTGACTACTGGGCATGCCGTGTGGCACCAGGTCGCGTAATGTTTGAGCTTGACGGCGTACCCGAAGATGTGGCACGCGAAGCCCTCAGACTCGGCGCAGCAAAGTTGCCGATCAAGACGCGCTTTATCCAGCGCATTGCTGAATAAGGAGAGGCAACTATGAAAGCCGCAGACGTTCGGGCGAAAAGCACCGATCAGATGAACGACGAGTTGGCCGCACTGAAGAAAGAACAGTTCAATCTGCGCTTTCAGAAGGCTACCGGCCAGCTCGAAAAGACCGCGCGCGTGAAGCAGGTTCGCCGCGACATCGCGCGTATTAAGACTATTGCCCGCCAGAAGGCGGCCGAAAGCAAGGCATAAGGAAAAAATATCATGCCTAAACGCGTTCTGCAGGGCGTTGTCGTCAGCGATAAGAACGACAAGACTGTTGTGGTTAAGGTTGAGCGTCGCTATTCGCATCCGCTCCTCCAGAAGACCGTGCGTCAGTCGAAGAAGTACAAGGCGCATGACGAAAACAACCAGTTCAAGGTTGGTGATTCCGTTTCCATCCAGGAATCGGCTCCGATCTCGAAGGACAAACGCTGGATCGTTCTGACGAACGAAGCAGCGGGCTAAATTACAAACACGCAGCTTAGGTAGGGCAGGAGCCCTTAACCAGCTGAAGGAAAAGAAGGCGGCCAGTCATGATTCAGATGCAAACAAACCTCGACGTGGCGGATAACTCCGGCGCACGTCGTGTCATGTGCATCAAGGTGCTGGGCGGCTCGAAGCGGCGTTATGCTTCCGTTGGCGACATCATTGTGGTGTCGATCAAGGAAGCTATTCCGCGCGGCCGCGTCAAGAAGGGTGACGTGATGAAGGCGGTTGTTGTACGCACCGCCAAGGACATCCGTCGTCCGGACGGCAGCGTAATTCGTTTTGATAACAACGCAGCTGTTCTCATCGATAACAAGAAAGAGCCTATCGGCACGCGTATCTTCGGACCGGTTCCGCGCGAACTTCGCGCAAAGAACCACATGAAGATCATCTCGCTGGCTCCGGAAGTTCTGTAAGGAAGCACAACGATGCAAAAGATTCGCAAAGGCGACAGCGTTGTCGTGCTGTCCGGTAAGGACAAGGGCCGTAAGGGCGAGGTCCTTAAGGTTATGCCTAAGGACGAGCAGGCGCTCGTACGCGGCATTAATATTGTGAAGCGTCATCAGCGCCAGACCCAGACCCAGGAAGCCGGCATTATCTCCAAGGAAGCGCGGATCCACCTGTCCAACCTGGCTATTGTTGATCCCAAGGACGGCAAGCCGACCCGCGTCGGTTTCCGCGTTGAGGACGGCAAGAAGGTTCGTGTCGCAAAACGTTCTGGAGCGCTGATCGATGGCTGAAGCTAAGGCACTTCCACGCTTCAAGAAGCTTTATCAGGATAATATCCGTAAGGCTCTGCTTGAAGAGTTCAAATACGACAACGAGATGCAGATTCCACGCATCACCAAGGTTGTCCTCAATATGGGCGTTGGCGAAGCCACCGGCGATTCGAAGAAGCCGTCGGTAGCCGCAGAAGACCTCAGCCAGATTGCTGGCCAGAAGGCCGTCATCACGCGCGCCCGTAACTCGATCGCAACCTTCAAGTTGCGTGAAGACATGCCGATCGGCACGAAGGTCACCCTTCGCCAGGACCGCATGTATGAATTCCTTGATCGTCTGGTTACGATTGCTCTTCCTCGCGTTCGCGACTTCCGCGGCCTGAACCCGAAGAGCTTTGACGGACGTGGCAACTTTGCCATGGGCATCAAGGAGCACATCGTGTTCCCCGAAATCAACTACGATAAGGTTGATCAGATCTGGGGCATGGACATCATCGTTTGCACGACCGCCAAGACGGATGATGAAGCGCGCTCTCTTCTGCGTGCATTCAACTTCCCGTTTCGGCAGTAACGGCAAGCGTAGCGAGGTATAGATAACATGGCCAAGACTAGCGCAGTCGAAAAAAACAAGCGCCGCGAAAAGTTGGTTAAGCGTCATGCTGAAAAGCGTGCACGCCTGAAGGCGATCGTAATGGATCAGGGCCTTCCGCTGGAGGAGCGCTTCCGCGCCACTATCCGGCTTGCCGAACTGCCGCGCAATTCATCGAAGGTTCGTATTCGCAATCGTTGCGAAGTATCGGGCCGTCCGCGTGGTTATTACCGTAAACTGAAGATGTCGCGTATCGCGCTTCGTCAGTTGGGTTCGCTCGGTCAGATCCCGGGCATCGTCAAGTCGAGCTGGTAAGGAGTAGCATATGTCTGTGTCAGATCCTCTCGGCGATATGCTGACCCGTATCCGCAACGCAGTAGGCCGCAAGAAGACCAAGGTTACGACCCCGGCTTCGAAGCTGCGCGCTCGCGTTCTCGATGTTCTTCAGTCTGAAGGTTACATCCGCGGATATTCGCAGAGCGAATTCGTGAACGGCAAGGCTGAGATCGAAATCGAGCTGAAGTATTATGAAGGTGTTCCGGTTATCCGTGAGATCAGCCGCGTATCGAAGCCTGGTCGTCGCGTTTACGTGTCGGTCAAGTCGATCCCGCAGGTCGCGAACGGCCTCGGCATCTCGATCCTCTCGACGCCGAAGGGCGTAATGGCGGATCATGAAGCCCGTGAACAAAACGTTGGTGGTGAGCTGCTCTGCCGCATCTTCTGATGCGGTTGACAGCGAACAGATAAAAGACAGGTATAAAAATGTCTCGTATCGGTAAAAAACCCGTGCCGGTCCCGGCAGGCGTGACCGCCAGTGTTGATGGGCAGATCGTCAAGGCCAAGGGCGCGAAGGGGGAACTCTCCTTCGTCGTGCACGATGAAGTTCTGGTTAAGCTGGAAGACGGCGCTGTCAGCGTCGATCCGCGCGATCAGTCTAAGGAAGCTCGTTCGAAGTGGGGCATGTCCCGCACCATGATCTCCAACATTTTTGTTGGCGTGAAGGACGGCTTTGAAAAGAAGCTCGAAATCAGCGGCGTTGGTTACCGCGCTGCCATGCAGGGCAAGAACCTGCAGCTTTCGCTCGGCTTCAGCCACGAAGTGGTCTATGACGTGCCTGCTGGCATCACTGTTGCTGTACCGAAGCCGACGGAAATCGTCATCAACGGTATCGACAAGCAGCAGGTCGGTCAGGTCGCGGCTGAGATCCGCGAATATCGCGGCCCCGAGCCTTACAAGGGCAAGGGCGTCAAGTATGCGGGCGAGAAGATCGTTCGCAAAGAAGGCAAGAAGAAGTAAGGGAAGCGCGTCATGGCATCGCCAAAAGAAACTTTGCAGCGTCGCGCTGCTCGCGTGCGCCGTCAGCTCAAGTCTGCCGCCAACGGCCGACCACGCCTCAGCGTACATCGCTCTTCGAAGAACATCTACGCCCAGATCATCGACGACGTCCGCGGCGTTACGCTTGCGGCCGCTTCGACCCTCGATGGCGACCTCAAGGGCAAGCTCAAGACCGGTGCAGACCAGGCAGCGGCAGCTGCTGTCGGCAAGCTGGTTGCTGAGCGCGCCGTCAAGGCTGGCGTCAAGGACGTAGTGTTCGACCGTGGTGCATTCATTTTCCACGGCCGCGTGAAGGCTCTCGCCGAAGCTGCCCGCGAAAGCGGCCTCAGCTTCTAATAGAAGTTTGTGCTTCCGGAAAAGAAAAAAGGAAATCAGGATATGGCACAGAGAGAACGTAACCGCGAAGACCGCGGTCGCGAGGAGCGCGACAGCGAGTTCGTTGACAAGCTCGTTCACATCAACCGCGTAGCCAAGGTCGTCAAGGGCGGCCGTCGCTTCGGTTTTGCTGCTCTCGTCGTCGTTGGCGATCAGAAGGGCCGCGTAGGCTTCGGTCATGGCAAGGCACGTGAAGTGCCGGAAGCTATCCGTAAGGCTACCGAAGCTGCCAAGCGCGACATGATCTTCGTTCCGCTGCGTTCGGGTCGTACTCTGCATCATGACGTCGAAGGCCGTCATGGCGCTGGCAAGGTTCTGCTCCGCGCAGCTCCTGCCGGTAAGGGTATCATCGCCGGTGGTCCGATGCGTGCAGTGTTCGAAACGCTCGGCGTTCAGGACGTTGTTGCCAAGTCGCTCGGTTCGTCGAACCCGTACAACATGGTTCGCGCGACGTTTGATGCCCTCAAGCATCAGATGCATCCGAAGGATATCGCGGCACAGCGCGGCATCAAGTACTCGACCCTTCAGGCTCGCCGCCATGATGTGGTCGGTTCGGAAGAATAGCCGATAGTTTGTGTTAGTCCGGGGCCTGGCAGTTTCTGCAAGAAGTTGCATTCGATACTGAGCCGGGCCACCGGATACGCCATAGACAAAGGATTTGAGTGATGGCTGAGAAGAAGGGTAAGACGGTTACGGTCGAACAGATCGGAAGCCCTATCCGTCGTCCAGCCGAGCAGCGTGCAACGCTGATCGGTCTCGGACTTAACAAAATGCACCGCCGCCGCACGCTGGAGGATACTCCTTCGGTTCGTGGCATGATCGCCAAGGTTCAGCATCTCGTCCGCATCGTGGACGAGGCCTGATAACGCAGGGGATAGAGACATGAAACTCAACGATCTGCGTGACAAGCCAGGTTCCGTCAAGGCTCGCAAGCGCGTTGGCCGTGGTATCGGCTCGGGCACCGGCAAGACCGCTGGCCGCGGCGTCAAGGGTCAGAAGTCCCGTTCGGGCGTCGCGATCAATGGCTTCGAAGGCGGCCAGATGCCAATCTACCGCCGTCTGCCAAAGCGCGGCTTCACCAACATCTTCGCAAAGAGCTTCAACGTTGTGTCGCTCGGCCGTGTTCAGGCCGCTATCGACGCCGGCAAGCTGGATGCCAAGGCTGTTGTGAACCTCGAAGCGCTGAAGGCTGCTGGTGTGATTCGTCGCGCCAAGGACGGCGTTCGCATTCTTTCGGATGGCGAACTGAAGGCTAAGGTAACCTTTGAGGTTGCTGGCGCTTCCAAGTCGGCAGTCGAGAAAATCGAAAAGGCTGGCGGTAGCATCAAGCTTCCTGAAGCCGCAGCTGCCGAATAAGGCTTCTGCACTAAAATTATAAGCGGCGGCCCAGAGCGATTCCGGATAAATGCAATGCATTTTTCTATTTGGAATTGCGATAAAAACTGGGCCGCCGCTTGCACATTTATGCCAATGCGCATATCTGGGTTGGGTCTTCTTGTCCGTGAGGACGCGGGTTGAATAAACGCGTGTCGATGGGAGTAGGGGACCGGAGACTTTTCACCGGAGAAATTTAATGGCATCGGCTGCTGAACAGCTAGTTTCCAATCTCAATTTCTCGGCTTTTTCGAAAGCTGAAGAACTCAAGAAGCGCATCTGGTTTACTCTGGGCGCTTTGCTCGTATATCGGTTCGGCACCTATATTCCGCTTCCAGGAATCAATCCTGACGCTCTTGCGCAGGCTTTCCAGCAGCATAGCCAGGGTGTGCTCGGACTTTTCAACATGTTCGCCGGTGGCGCTGTAGGTCGTATGGCCATTTTCGCGCTCGGCATCATGCCTTACATCTCGGCCTCCATCATCGTGCAGCTCATGACGTCGGTTGTTCCGTCGCTTGAAGCGCTGAAGAAGGAAGGCGAGGCGGGCCGCAAGATCATCAATCAGTATACGCGTTACGGTACAGTGCTTCTGGCGCTCGTGCAGGCCTACGCCATTTCGGTTGGCTTGCAGTCGGGCAACGGCATCGTCATGAATCCGGGACCGTTCTTCATCGTTTCATCGGTGATTACGCTTGTTGGCGGCACCATGTTCCTGATGTGGCTCGGTGAGCAGATCACCGCGCGCGGTATCGGTAACGGTATTTCGCTGATCATCTTCTCGGGTATCGTTGCAAACCTTCCGCATGCCATTTCCGGCACGCTGGAACTGGGCCGCACCGGTGCGCTGTCGACGGGCCTCATTCTGGGCGTTATCGTGCTCGCAATCGCGCTGATCGCGGTCATCGTGTTCGTCGAGCGTGCGCAGCGCCGCCTGCTGATCCAGTATCCGAAGCGTCAGGTTGGCAACCGCATGTTCCAGGGCGATACTTCGCACCTGCCGCTGAAGCTCAATACCGCAGGCGTGATTCCGCCGATCTTCGCATCGTCGCTGCTGCTGCTGCCTGCGACCGTGGCTGGCTTTGCCAACACGACGGAAATGCCTTCCTGGGCAACCACGATTCTCAACGCGTTGGGCCATGGACAGCCGCTTTACATGCTGTTCTACGCTGGCTTGATGGCGTTCTTCTGCTTCTTCTATACGGCCATCGTGTTCAATCCCAAGGACACGGCTGACCAGCTCAAGAAGCATTCCGGCTTCATTCCGGGCATTCGCCCCGGTGAACGGACTGCCGAATATATAGACTATGTGTTGACCCGCATCACGGTTGTCGGCGCCATCTATATTATGCTTGTCTGTCTTCTGCCGGAATTCCTGATTTCCGCGACCGGCGTGCCATTCTATCTTGGTGGTACATCGCTGCTGATCGTTGTGAGCGTGACGCTCGATACGGTTGCGCAAGTTCAGGGACATCTTATCGCCCATCAGTATGAAGGGCTGATCAAGAAGTCCAAACTCAGAGGTGGGAAACGCAATAAATGAGACTGATACTTCTTGGGCCGCCCGGAGCAGGTAAGGGGACGCAGGCTGGACTTCTTACCAAGAAGCATGGAATTCCGCAGCTTTCGACTGGCGACATGCTGCGTTCGGCAGTCGCTCAGCAGAGCGAAGTCGGAAAGCGCGCCAAAGCAGTCATGGATGCCGGTCAGCTGGTATCCGACGAGATCGTCAACCAGATCGTGTCGGAGCGCATTGATGCTCCGGACTGCGCGAACGGTTTCATTCTCGACGGCTACCCGCGTACCGTTCCGCAAGCTGAAGCTCTCGGCGGAATGCTCGCAAATAAAGGCCTGAAGCTTGATGCTGTCATCGAGCTGAAGGTTGATGAGAATGCCTTGGTCAAGCGGATGGAGAGCCGCGTGGCCGAAACGATCGCCAAGGGCGGTCAGGTGCGCTCGGATGACAATCCGGAAGCTTTCCGCAAGCGTCTTGTCGAATATCGCGAAAAGACCGCACCGCTTTCAACCTACTATGCCGGGACTGGCGAATTGCGTGTCCTCAACGGTATGGCTCCGGTTGAAGAAGTTACCGCTGAAATCGAGAGAATTCTCGTTCCGGCATAAGGCTTTTCAAAGCCTTGGACTATCGCATCGGCCCTGAGATCGGGATCGGTTTTTGTAGAGCACGATGCGCTGATACAAACACGGGCAGAGAAACGCTTTGCGGTTCTCTGCCCGTTTATTGCTTCCAGAAGTCGCTTTAATTGTCTGTCAGGCCGGTTTGATGGCTTTACGGACAGTTAAGAGTTGACTTTTTCGGGCGATTCCGTCAAAGACTGCGCCACTTCATTTGGTTTTGAATGGCAGGTAGCGGCGGAAATCGAAAAGAGGCCGATATCGGTCATTTTATGCTGTCTGGGAGATTAGTCTTTCAGGCGGAAGTGATTAACATTAAGGAGAACAGACGTGGCACGTATCGCTGGCGTCAACATCCCGACGAACAAGCGCGTTGTTATTGCGCTTCAGTACATCCACGGGATTGGACCGAAATTTGCTCGGGAAATCGTAACGAAGGTTGGCATTGCCGACGATCGTCGCGTTAACCAGTTGACGGATGCTGAAGTCCTTCAGATCCGCGAAGCAATCGATGCTGACTACCAGGTCGAAGGTGACCTGCGTCGTGAAGTTTCGATGAACATCAAGCGCCTGATGGACCTGGGTTGCTACCGCGGCCTGCGTCATCGTCGTTCGCTGCCGGTTCGCGGCCAGCGCACGCACACCAACGCACGCACCCGTAAGGGTCCGGCGAAGGCTATCGCAGGCAAGAAGAAGTAATTTCGACGGAACGTTTTCGTTCCGTCGGGCCTTTCCGGTGCGCCGGTTGGGTTTGATACTGGTTCTTTCTTGAGGACCGGTGTAGCCGCTGGAATTACGGCGGTGTAGAGATCGATTGAAAGGACTATCATGGCCAAGGAAGCCACGCGCGTTCGCCGTCGCGAGCGTAAAAACATCTCGTCGGGCGTTGCCCACGTAAATTCGACGTTCAACAACACCATGATCACCATCACGGATGCTCAGGGCAATGCTATTGCCTGGTCTTCCGCAGGTGCTCAGGGTTTCAAGGGTTCGCGTAAGTCGACCCCGTTCGCCGCACAGATCGCTGCCGAAGATTGCGCCAAGAAGGCTCAGGAACACGGCATGCGCTCCCTCGAAGTCGAGGTTTGCGGACCGGGCTCTGGCCGTGAATCTGCGCTGCGCGCCCTTCAGGCTGCCGGCTTTGTGATCACGTCGATCCGCGATGTTACGCCGATCCCGCACAACGGTTGCCGTCCGCGCAAGAAGCGCCGGGTCTAATCCTCGTTCACATGCTGTAAGAGCCTCGGATTTCATCCGGGGCTCCTCTGCGGTTTCTTCACTTGATCGCTACGATAGGATGGTAGCGACGATTGATAGAGGGATACTCACATGATCCAGAAGAACTGGCAGGAACTGATCAAGCCGAACAAGGTGGAATTTTTCACCCACGGCTCCCGCACGCATGCAACCGTCGTTGCTGAACCGCTGGAACGCGGCTTCGGTCTGACGCTCGGTAATGCTCTGCGTCGCGTGCTTCTGTCGTCGCTGCGCGGCGCTGCCGTGACCGCCGTACAGATCGACGGCGTTCTGCATGAATTCTCTTCTATTCCGGGCGTCCGCGAAGACGTGACGGATATCGTTCTGAACGTCAAGGAGATCGCCATCCGTATGGAAGGCGAGGGCCCGAAGCGCATGGTCGTCCGCAAGGAAGGCCCAGGCGCCGTTACGGCTGGCGACATTCAGACTGTCGGCGATGTCGAAATCCTTAACCCGGATCACGTCATCTGCACGCTGGACGAAGGCGCTGAAATCCGCATGGAATTCACCGTCAACACCGGCAAGGGTTATGTGCCTGCCGACCGCAACCGTGCGGAAGACGCTCCGATTGGGCTTATCCCGGTCGACAGCCTGTATTCCCCGGTTCGCAAGGTGTCGTACAAGATTGAGAACACCCGTGAAGGTCAGGTTCTCGATTATGACAAGCTGACGCTGAACATCGAGACCAACGGTTCGGTTACCGGCGAAGACGCAGTGGCTTACGCTGCTCGTATTCTCCAGGACCAGCTGGCGATCTTCGTCAACTTCGAAGAGCCTCAGAAGGAAGCTCCGCAGGAACAGGTTGCGGAACTGGCTTTCAACCCGGCTCTGCTCAAGAAGGTGGACGAGCTCGAACTGTCTGTCCGTTCGGCAAACTGCCTGAAGAACGACAACATCGTCTACATCGGCGATCTGATCCAGAAGACGGAAGCCGAGATGCTGCGGACTCCGAATTTCGGCCGCAAGTCGCTCAACGAGATCAAGGAAGTTCTCGCGTCGATGGGTCTCCATCTTGGTATGGAAATCCCGTCCTGGCCGCCGGAAAATATCGAAGATCTCGCAAAGCGTTACGAAGACCAATACTAAGCATTGCCAGCGAAACTGCGAAGCGGTTTCGCGTCGGACAATGCGTAAAACGAAGATAAGACCGGCATATTCCGGTACGTTACGAATTAAAGGAGAAGGCCATGCGCCACGGTAATGGACAGCGTAAGCTGAACCGCACTGCCTCGCATCGCAAGGCAATGTTCGCCAACATGGCGGCTTCGCTCATCGAGCATGAACAGATTGTGACCACGCTTCCTAAGGCTAAGGAAATCCGTCCAATCGTAGAAAAGCTTGTCACGCTCGGCAAGCGCGGCGACCTGCATGCACGCCGTCAGGCTATCTCGGCTATCCGCGACGTTAAGGTCGTGGCTAAGCTGTTTGATACCCTGGCTACGCGCTATGCAACCCGCAACGGCGGCTACATCCGCATCATGAAGGCTGGCTTCCGCGCTGGCGACAACGCGCCTCTGGCTGTTGTTGAATTCGTGGAACGCGACGTCGATGCAAAGGGCAAGGCTGACCGCGCTCGCGTAGAAGCTGAAGCTGCTGCTGAAGCCGACGCAGCGTAATCAAGGCATTTCCAGCAAAAGCGCGAAGCGTCTTTGCGTCGGATAATGCACGATTATGAGAAGAGATTAAAAAGGGCTGCCTTGCGCGGCCCTTTTTGTTTGCGCTGTTGCCGACATATGCGCTCACACATTGATGTGAGGGAAAATTACACGAGCTTTTCGCCCGTGGTCACAATGTGGCCCTTTATCCTTGGCCTCAGTTGGTTACATATGGACAAAGAGTCTCGCATGCTCCCATCGGAAGTTTTGCGGGAAGGCTGGGAAAGCGCGGAGTTTGTGCATGAATTGGCGACGTTTCGGGATTACGGGCATCATTCTGGCATCGATTGGCATGGCATGCCTGCCAGCTTCAGCGCAGGACGCGCCAGCGGCACCGGGAAAACAGATACCGCTCAGCCGCGGTGATATGCAGCTTTCCTTCGCGCCATTGGTGAAGGAAACCACACCCGCCGTTGTTAATGTCTATGCTGCGCGACAAGTGCAGGCACAGGCGCGCTCGCCGTTTGCAGGCGACCCGTTCTTCGAACAGTTCTTCGGCAGGCAGTTCGGCGATAGCAAGCCGCGCATACAGCAGTCGCTTGGCTCGGGCGTTATTGTCGATGCATCAGGCATTGTCGTGACCAATAATCACGTCATCAAGGATGCGGACGAGATCAAGATTGCGCTGGCTGATGGTCGCGAATTCGAAAGCAAGCTTTTGCTGCGCGACGAGACGACCGATCTGGCTGTGCTGAAGATCGAGTCCAAGGAAAAATTCCCGGTTCTGTCGCTCGGCAATTCCGACGAGGTGGAAGTGGGCGATCTGGTGCTTGCTGTCGGTAATCCGTTCGGCGTCGGCCAGACTGTGACGAGCGGTATCGTGTCGGCGCAATCGCGCACGCAGGTTGGCATTTCTGATTTCGACTTCTTCATCCAGACCGATGCCGCCATCAATCCGGGTAACTCCGGCGGCGCTTTGGTGGATATGCGCGGACGGCTGATTGGTATTAACACAGCAATCTATTCGCGTTCGGGCGGTTCTGTCGGCATCGGCTTTGCCATTCCGTCCAATATGGTGCGTGCGGTTATCGATGCGGCGCAGCGGGGCAGTTCCAGTTTTGAGCGCCCCTATATTGGTGCGACCTTCCAGGGCGTGACGGCTGATCTGGCCGAGGGCCTTGGTATGGAAAAGCCCTATGGCGCTTTGATTACCGCTGTCGCCAAAGGCGGGCCTGCGGAAGCTGCCGGTTTGAAGGTTGGCGACGTGGTGCTCTCCGTGCAGGGCGCACGCGTGGATAATCAGGATGTGCTGGGCTATCGCCTGTCGACCGCAGGGATCGACAGCACGGTTTCCGTTGCGATCCTGCGCGGCGGCGAAAATGTCACCGTGCCGGTCAAGCTGACCAAAGCGCCGGAGGTGAAGCAGACAGCACCTCTCGTTATCGAGGGGGATAATCCCTTCTCCGGTGCGGCGGTGCAGGAACTGACGCCTGCCACAGCTACCAAACTGCGTCTGAAGAGCGATGTAAATGGTGTAGCTGTGATGGACGTTTATTCCGGTTCGCCCGCTGCACGGCTGGGGCTGCGCCCGGGCGATATCATTCGCAATCTCAATGGCAACGTGATCCGCAGTGTGACCGATCTTTCTTCGGTTCTGAATGCCGGCCGTGGTCTGGCATGGCGCATGGAAATCGAACGCAACGGTACGCTTCTGCGCCAGTTCGTTCGATAAACCCGCTACGAAAAGTTGCATGCCGCTTCAGGTAAGATTATGCCTGAAGCGGCATTTTATTTATCGACCGAGTTATCGAATGAGCGATCTTTTTTCATCGGCCTCAGATCCGAATGCGGACCGTAATCGTCCGCTGGCGGATCGCTTGCGGCCGAGGCACTTGTCTGAAGTGACCGGTCAGGAACATCTGACGGGACCGGAAGGCGTGCTGACGCGCATGATCGAATCTGGTTCGCTCGGTTCGATGATTTTCTGGGGCCCGCCCGGAACCGGTAAAACGACGGTCGCTCGCCTGTTGGCGGGCGAAACCGATCTGGCCTTCGAGCAGATTTCGGCGATCTTCTCCGGTGTGGCCGACCTTAAGAAAGTCTTCGAGACGGCCCGTGCGCGGCGCATGTCCGGGCGTCAGACCTTGCTTTTTGTCGACGAGATTCATCGCTTCAATCGTGCGCAGCAGGATTCGTTCCTGCCGGTGATGGAAGACGGCACCGTTATCCTGATCGGCGCGACGACCGAGAACCCGTCATTCGAACTCAACGCCGCTCTTCTATCGCGGGCGCGGGTGCTGACCTTTCATCCGCATGACGCAGAGAGTATCGCAACGCTGCTGATCCGCGCCGAGGAACAGGAAGACCGTTCGTTGCCGCTGGATGAAGAGGCGAGGGCTAGTCTGATTCGTATGGCCGATGGTGATGGCCGTGCTGCGTTGACGCTGACCGAAGAAGTCTGGCGCACTGCGAGACCGGACGAGGTCTTTACCGCCGAGAAACTTCAGGATGTGGTACAGCGTCGTGCGCCGGTTTACGACAAGAGCCAGGACGGGCATTACAACCTGATCTCGGCGCTGCACAAATCGGTGCGGGGCTCTGATCCTGATGCGGCGCTTTATTATCTATCGCGCATGTTCGATGCGGGCGAAGATCCGCTCTATCTGGGGCGGCGTCTTGTGCGCATGGCGGTTGAAGATATCGGGCTCGCCGATCCGCAGGCGCTCGTGATTTGCAACGCCGCCAAGGACGCCTATGATTATCTGGGGTCGCCGGAAGGCGAGCTGGCGCTGGCGCAAGCATGTGTTTATCTCGCCACGGCACCCAAATCGAACGCAGTTTACATGGCTTACAAAGCCTCCATGCGCGCAGCCAAGGAGCATGGTTCTCTTGTGCCGCCAAAGCACATTCTCAACGCTCCAACCAAGCTGATGAAGAATGAGGGCTATGGCGACGGTTACGCCTATGACCATGATCAGCCGGATGCATTTTCGGGGCAGGATTATTTCCCGGAAAGCCTTGGGCGGCAGAAATTCTACGACCCGCCGGAACGCGGTTTTGAGCGCGATATCCGCAAGCGGCTCGACTACTGGGCACGGCTGCGTCAGGAGCGTCAGGGTAGGGGCCGCTAGAGCGGTTCTTGACCTGACGGCAATATCGGAACCGCTCTATCCATTTGTTTTCTTGCATTATCTAGCGCATAGAAGCGGGATCAGAAATCAGTCCAGTGGACTGATTTCCCCGCGTAGGCGCTTCGTACTTTTGCTGGAAATGCTCGAAGAACCTGCCCGGTTGAAACTCAACGCATGAGTGCCGGATAGGTGAAGAACAATGCGTGGCTCAGATTCAGCAGAAAATGCACTGCGATTGATGAGGTCAGCCGGCCTGTCTTGTAATAGGCTGTACCGTAAAAAATCCCGGCAACACCCGCCAGCGCGATATAGCTCCAGCCGCCATCAAAGTGCAGAAAACCGAACAGGATTGCTGCGATCGTGATCGCAAAGGCTGGATGCCAGCCACGATAGTGGGAATAGGCTAGCAGGCGTCCCTGTATCATGCCGCGAAACAGCACTTCTTCTGCAAAGGCAACGAAGACAAGATTGTTGATGGCCCAGATGCTGAAATAGGGCATGATCTTCGGGTCGAACTTGATATAGCCGATGGCCAGTGCCGCCGGAATCAAGGTGATAAGGCAGCCACCCCACATCAGGCCTATGATCTTCAGGGTGTAAGCTGTCCCCGCTGGCTTTATCGGGGCGTCAAATTCGGTTCCAGATGTGAAAAATCGCCCACTGAGAGCGAGAAGGATCGCGGCCGCTGTCTTGTCCAAGTTCAGATACATGGAAAACGGCACACCGCCAGCCGACATCACCACAGCATCAATGACTTTTGTGTTGTGAAAACCCAGCACATAATGAAGGAAAAATGCGACACTCGCTACGACCACAATCAGGTCTGCAGCCCACTCCGTCCAGGGAAACCGGCGATACATGCTCTCGCGGAGAATGTTGAACCGCCAGCGCGTAAGGATCGCGAATATTGCCAGCGCCAACAGGCCTACCAGAGAGATGGACTCTCCGAGCAATGCTGTGATGAACACGGCGATCAGGAGAGCGAGGGCGACAATTTCATGTCTGGTTACAAGTGCGATGACGGATGCCGCCAGAAATATATAGGTAAATCCATAGGGAATAAAATATTGCATATAGCTCATAATTCATTCTCCAATTATTTATAAAAATACTAATTGAATGTTTATTTTCTAGAAATTCCAAAATTTTTATCAAATATTACTAGCATGATTTTATGTTTATTAATTCGTGCATCAATGCATTTATTCAATAATATTTCTTATTTCGGCGAAAACATTGGTTATCAGAATGAATTTTATCTTCCAGGCCGGATGTCGCGCACGCGAAGCGGTGTATTCAGGTTAATAGGAAGTTTACTTTTACATTTTATCAATTTTTACAATTTGACGAGGTTTCCCATGATGCGCGTTTTGTGTCTCGTAGCGCTCGTGATCCTTGGAGGCTGTGCGACCGCCCCACGGCAGGTCAGCAATGTATGCGCAGTCTTCGATCAGCGTGACGGTTGGTTTAACAATTGGCAGAGTGCCGCGACGCGTGTATCGCGTGAGTTCGGCGTGCCTGTTCCTGTTCTTATGGCGACGATCTATACGGAATCGGGCTTCCAGCCCTATGCGAGGCCGCCTCGCACGAAGATTCTCTGGATTATTCCATGGAAACGGGCATCCAGCGCTTATGGCTATTCACAGGCGCTGAGCGGCACCTGGGAGCGCTACAAGCGTGAGACCGGCCGTTGGACCGCTTCGCGCACCAACTTTGCCGACGCCATCCACTTCATCGGCTGGTATCACTATCAGAGCTATCAGAAAAACGGCATCAATCGTGGCGACGCCTACAGCCTCTATCTGGCCTATTACAGTGGTCATGGTGGTTATGCACGCGGGGCTTGGCGCGGCAACGCCACGGCGCTCAACGGAGCAAAGCGGGCGCAGGCAATGGCCAATCGCTACGCGGCGCAGTTGCGTTCTTGTGGCGGTATTAGCTAAAAGATGAGGACGGTGGATTCAAATACGAGATTTGGAACACCATCCGGCCTTAATCGCAATTATCATGCGCGCGGAATCGCAAATTGAGGATGACCTTTGCATGTTGAAAAGAATCGGTATCGCCCTGATTGGAGCCACTTTGCTGGCGGGCTGCACCACTGACCCATATACGGGCGAACAGAAGATGTCGAACACGGCGGGCGGGGCGGCAATCGGTGCTGCTGTGGGCGCTCTGGGCGGCCTCATGGTTGGCGGTTCCAGCCGCGCACAGCGCAATGCCGTGCTGATCGGCGCGGGTATCGGCGCGCTCGGCGGCGGCGCTATCGGCAACTACATGGATCGTCAGGAAAGCGAACTGCGTGCCCAGTTGCAGGGCACCGGTGTTTCCGTGACGCGTAACGGCGATCAGATTATCCTGAACATGCCATCGAGCATCACGTTCGACACGGATCAGGATCAGGTCAAGAGCCAGTTCTATCCGACGCTGAACTCCGTGGCCATCGTGCTGCGCAAGTTCAACCAGACCCTCGTTGATGTTCTGGGTCACACCGACTCGACAGGTAGCGCCAGCCATAATCAGGATCTGTCGCAGCGTCGCGCCGGATCGGTGGCGAGCTATCTCGGCTCACAAGGCATTGATCCACGTCGCTTTGCAATCATCGGTTATGGTGCAAGCCAGCCAGTGGCCACCAACGCCACGCCGGATGGTCGCGCTCAGAACCGTCGCGTTGAAATCCAGATTTCGCCGCTGCGAGCTGCAAGCTAACACTTCGGCAGACAGAATCGGGTCGTCCAGGCCCGTCATATTGAACGCAGTTCTTCGCAAGAAGGGCTGCGTTTTTGTTTGTTTGAACCGAATCGTTGTTCTGTCAGAAGCGCCTGAGTGGCTTAAAGCGTGGATAGGCTTTTTATTTTACCTATGTCTAATTGTAGAGAACAATAATGGAACAAAATAATAATATCCAATAATTTCCGTGTGTTATCTGTATTGCCAAATGAGAACAAAACAGATACAAATAGATATGAGCGATGAGCCTGCCGGGCTTCTAGCGGGACAAGAGGATGGTGTAAGATGTCTCAGAATTCATTGCGACTTGTTGAGGATAATTCAGTGGACAAGACTAAGGCACTTGATGCGGCGCTGTCACAGATCGAAAGAGCGTTCGGCAAAGGCTCGATCATGCGCCTGGGTCAGAACGACAAGGTGGTCGAGATCGAAACCGTATCGACCGGCTCGCTCTCTCTGGACATCGCGCTGGGTGTAGGCGGCTTGCCCAAGGGCCGTATCGTTGAAATTTACGGGCCGGAAAGCTCTGGTAAGACCACGCTCGCGCTGCACACGATTGCCGAAGCGCAGAAAAAGGGCGGCATCTGCGCATTCGTTGATGCGGAACATGCACTTGATCCTGTCTATGCACGTAAGCTCGGTGTGGATCTGGAAAACCTGCTGATTTCGCAGCCCGATACCGGCGAGCAGGCGCTTGAAATTACCGATACGCTCGTGCGTTCCGGCGCGATTGACGTTCTGGTCGTGGACTCCGTTGCAGCGCTCACGCCGCGTGCGGAAATCGAAGGCGAGATGGGCGATTCGCTGCCGGGCCTTCAGGCTCGTCTGATGAGCCAGGCGCTGCGCAAGCTCACAGCTTCGATCTCGCGCTCAAACTGCATGGTCATCTTCATCAACCAAATCCGTATGAAGATCGGCGTCATGTTCGGTTCGCCTGAAACGACGACCGGCGGTAATGCGCTGAAGTTCTATGCTTCGGTTCGTCTCGATATTCGCCGCATCGGTTCGATCAAGGAACGTGATGAAGTTGTCGGCAACCAGACCCGCGTGAAGGTGGTGAAGAACAAGCTCGCTCCTCCCTTCAAGCAGGTTGAATTCGATATCATGTATGGTGCCGGTGTTTCCAAGACAGGCGAACTGGTCGATCTTGGTGTGAAAGCAGGCGTTGTCGAAAAGTCGGGCGCTTGGTTCTCCTATAATTCGCAGCGTCTCGGTCAGGGCCGCGAAAATGCGAAGCTTTATCTGAAGGAGAATCCAGAGGTTGCGCGCGAAATCGAAACGACGCTTCGTCAGAATGCCGGTTTGATCGCGGAACAGTTCCTCGATGATGGCGGTCCGGAAGAAGACAGCGGGTCCGACGCAGCGGAGATGTAATATCCGCAGGAGGTTCGACCCGAGCCTCAAGTACCGCTTGAAAGTTGGAAGCCCTGTGCTGTTGCGCGGGGCTTCACTTTTTTCAGTCGCAGCTTGATTAGAATTCAAAAGCACCGCTGAAGGTGCTTTCTCCGGGTGAATTTGCCTTTATGGCGCACGCTGCTTATCTGGACAGAAAAGCAGCACATCGTTAAAAGCGGTCAACCGAAGAACTCCACTTCACGTCTTTGCAGTACGAGAGGGGAGTAATGCCTGCGGTTTCCGTTATTTGTTGGCGGTATGCAGGTGCAAAAGACAATCGATGCAGCCTTTGAAACAGGGTGCATCAATGCAGGGCAAGAAAAGCCCAAGGGTGAATTATGGCTGGCGTCAACGAGATAAGGTCCACATTCCTCGATTACTTCCGTAAGAACGGACATGAAATCGTTCCGTCGAGTCCGCTCGTACCGCGCAATGACCCGACACTCATGTTCACCAATGCGGGCATGGTGCAGTTCAAGAATGTGTTCACGGGTCTGGAACATCGCGCCTATAATCGCGCGACCACCTCGCAGAAATGCGTTCGCGCTGGCGGCAAGCATAACGATCTCGACAATGTGGGCTACACCGCGCGTCACCACACTTTCTTTGAAATGCTGGGCAATTTTTCGTTCGGCGATTATTTCAAGGAAGATGCCATCAGCTTCGCCTGGAACTTGATCACCAAGGAATTCGGCCTGCCGAAGGATAAGCTGCTCGTCACCGTCTATCACACGGATGAGGATGCCGCGAATTACTGGAAGAAGATCGCCGGTCTGAGCGATGACCGCATTATCCGCATTGCCACCAGCGATAATTTCTGGGCGATGGGCGATACGGGTCCATGCGGCCCGTGTTCGGAAATCTTCTTTGATCACGGCGATCACATCTGGGGTGGACCTCCCGGATCGCCTGACGAAGATGGCGACCGCTTCATCGAGATATGGAATCTCGTTTTCATGCAGTTCGAACAGGTGACGCCGGATCAGCGCATTGATCTGCCGCGTCCGTCGATCGATACCGGGATGGGTCTGGAACGCGTTGCGGCAGTGCTGCAGGGCGTGCATGACAATTATGACATCGACCTGTTCAAGGCGCTGATCCGCGCTTCGGAAGAAGCAACTGGTATCAAGGCTGAAGGCGATTTCCGCGCCAGCCATCGCGTGATCGCCGACCATCTGCGTGCTTCGAGCTTCCTGATTGCCGATGGCGTGCTGCCCTCGAATGAAGGTCGTGGCTATGTGCTGCGCCGCATCATGCGTCGCGCCATGCGTCATGCCCAGCTTCTGGGTGCGAAAGAACCGTTGATGTGGCGTCTGCTGCCGGCGCTCATTCGCGAAATGGGTCAGGCCTATCCAGAACTTATCCGCGCTGAAGCG
Organism: Brucella sp. 22210; assembly: GCF_052045675.1. Taxonomy (NCBI): domain Bacteria; kingdom Pseudomonadati; phylum Pseudomonadota; class Alphaproteobacteria; order Hyphomicrobiales; family Brucellaceae; genus Brucella; species Brucella sp. 22210. The sequence goes on along the minus strand of NZ_JBQEPD010000009.1, from coordinate 188,188 downwards.
CTGATTTCGGAAACGCTGAAGCTGGAAGAAACCCGTTTCCGCAAGACGCTGGAACGTGGCCTCGGCCTGTTGTCCGATGCATCGGAAAAGCTGGTTGAAGGTGACCGTCTCGATGGCGAAACTGCTTTCAAACTCTACGACACCTATGGTTTCCCGCTTGATCTGACGCAGGATGCGCTGCGCCAGCGCGGCATCACTGTCGATACGGACGGCTTCTCCACCGCCATGGAACGCCAGAAGGCCGAGGCTCGCGCCAATTGGGCCGGTTCGGGCGAAGCTGCAACCGAGACGATCTGGTTCGGCATCAAGGACAAGGTCGGCGCGACGGAATTCCTCGGTTATGAAACGGAAAGCGCTGAAGGCGTTATCGCCGCTCTGGTGCGCGACGGCGCGGAAGTGCAGTCGGCCTCCGAGGGTGAGACCGTCGCCGTCGTGGTGAACCAGACGCCGTTCTATGGCGAATCTGGCGGCCAGCAGGGCGACACCGGAACGATTTCCGGTGAAGGCTTTGTCATTACCATCAAGGACACGCATAAGAAGGGCGAGGGCGTCTTCGTTCATATCGGCGAAGTTGCCAAGGGCACTGCGAAGACCGGCGAAGCCGTTGAACTGAAAGTCGATTCGGACCGCCGCACGCGCATTCGCTCCAACCATTCGGCCACCCATCTTCTGCATGAAGCCCTGCGCGAAACGCTGGGTAGCCATGTGGCGCAGAAGGGTTCGCTTGTCGCGCCTGACCGTCTGCGCTTCGACTTCTCGCACCCGAAGCCGATTTCGGCTGAGGAACTGGCCAAGGTTGAAAACATGGCCAATGAGATCATCCTGCAGAACGCGCCGGTTTCGACGCGCCTGATGGCTGTGGACGATGCGATTGCCGAAGGCGCAATGGCGCTGTTCGGTGAAAAATACGGCGATGAAGTGCGCGTCGTTTCGATGGGCACGGCCAAGCATGGTCCCAAGTCGGGCAAGGCCTATTCGGTCGAGCTTTGCGGCGGTACCCATGTGCGCCAGACGGGTGATATCGGTCTTGTCCGCATCGTTTCTGAAGGTGCAGTTGCAGCCGGTGTTCGTCGTATGGAAGCGCTGACGGGTGAGGCCGCGCGCCTCTATCTCGAAGAGCAAGATGAGCGCGTGAAGGCAATCGCCAGCGCGCTGAAGACCACACCTGCCGAAGCGCTTGAACGCGTCAATGCCCTGATGGACGAGCGCAAGAAGCTTGAGCGCGAACTGTCGGATGCACGCAAGAAGCTGGCGCTCGGCGGCGGTTCGTCGGAAGGCGGCAGCGCGGTTGAAGCTGTGAACGGCGTCAACTTCCTCGGTAAGGTCGTGACCGGCGTTTCGCCACGCGATCTGAAGCCGCTGGCCGACGAAGGCAAGAAGCAGGTCGGTTCCGGCGTGGTTCTGTTCATCGGCGTCGGTGAAGATGGCAAGGCCAGTGCGGTTGCTGCCGTGACGGAAGATATGGTTGGCCGTTTCAGTGCTGTGGATCTCGTGCGTGCAGCTTCGGCAGCACTCGGCGGCGCCGGTGGCGGCGGTCGCCCGGATATGGCGCAGGCCGGTGGTCCGGATGGCGACAAAGCCGACGCTGCTATAGCAGCGGTCAAGGCGCTGATCGTCTAACTCAAATTAGAGAGGCCGGGGCAACCCGGCCTTTTTCTTTGTGGCTTAGGCTGCATGAGCTGTGCGGCTGTCGTCGGGCGCTTCGCGGCGCTCATCCAGCCCGTAGTCGCGAACCACGCTGGCAACACGCAGACGATAATCTTCAAAAACGCCGCTGCGTCCCTTGGTCTGAGCGATGCGATGCGAGGGAAGGTTACGCCAGGCGCGCACCGCCTCTTCATCACGCCAGAAGGATAAAGAGAGCAGCTTGTCCGGTTCCACAAGGCTTTGAAAGCGCTCGATTGAGATGAAGCCGTCGATGCGGTTGAGATCCTCCCGCAGGCTTGCCGCTATATCCAGATATTGTTCGCGCCGTTCGTCATCGGCGGGCCATACTTCGAAGATGACTGCAATCATGGCTTTTTCAACTCCGCGCCGGGTCCAGATTGCAACTTGAGAAAGATGCGATCCTCAGACCGGATGAATTGTTCCCGGCGCGCAAATTCGTAATTCTCGCGTCCCAGCGGGTCGGCTGCCAGCCGCGCCCGATAGGCCTCGTAAGCAGCGAGGTTCTCCAGAGAATAAACGCCATAGGCCGTCGTGGCCGAACCTTCATGCGGGCCGAAATAGCCGATCAGTTGCGCGCCACAACGTGGAATGGCTTGTCCCCAATTACGCGCATATTCGGCAAAGGCATCCGCTTTGAATGGGTGGATCTGGTAGCGGATGAAACAGGTGATCATGCGGGGGTCTCCTTGATATGCATGCTTTTGATGGAGACACTGTAGCGCTTGAACGACAATGACACTTCGGTTACGATCGAAGTATGAAAGATGGACCGATCATAGCTTCCGTCGCCTCTCTTCTCGGTGATCCGGCACGCGCAAATATGCTGACTGCGCTGATGGATGGGCGTGCCCTGACCGTCAGCGAACTGGCGGCTGCGGCGGGCGTGACGCTACAAACGGCGAGCGGGCATCTGTCGAAGCTTGATGCCGCCAACCTGCTGGTTGCGGAAAAACAGGGACGCCATCGTTATTTTCGCCTGTCGGGCACAGATGTGGCGCAGGTGCTGGAAGGGCTGATGGGACTTGCCCAGCGAACAGGTGCGGTGCGTGTGCGCACGGGGCCGAAGGACGAAGCATTGCGCAAAGCGCGCATTTGCTACGACCATCTGGCAGGCGAGCGCGGGGTTGAGATGCTCGATGCGGCGCATAAGCTCCGCCTGATTGATGATGCGGATGAGCCGGTGCTAACGGATGAGGGAAAGTCGTTCTTCACCTGCCTGGGTGTTGACGTGACGGCGCTGGAACACGGCAAGAGGCCTGTGTGCCGCCATTGTCTTGACTGGAGCGAACGGCGCAACCATCTGGGTGGCGCACTTGGCGCAGCGCTTCTGAATAATTTCATTGCACGTGGTTGGGCCAGACGCGCTGAGGGGCGGGTGATCGCATTTTCACCCACCGGTGCGCAGGCCTTTAAGAGCACGTTCTCGATTGAAGCGCAGCCGACTTGAAATCGGCGCTTTAGGTTGCAGCTTTAACGGCGGCGTCATCCAGTTCGGATGCGCGTTTCCATGCCGGACGGGCTTGCAGCCGCTCCCAATAGGTGTCGAAGGCCGGACGATGCGGCAGACTGCCGAACATCATGCCCCAGCCAATATGGGAGCCGACATAGACATCGGCGGCTGTAAAACGATTGCCGGTGATATAGAGATGGCGCGATATCGCCTTTTCCAGTGTATCGACGACGCTGTCGTAATTGCCATAACCCATCATGCGCTCGCGGTCCGGCGGGATTTCGAAGCCCATGGAGCGGTTTGAAAGGGCTGCTTCCAGTGGACCGGCGGCGAAGAACATCCAACGATAGAAATCGGCGCGTTCATCCGGGTGGGGCGCAAGTCCAGCTTCCGGAAAGGTGACAGCCAGATAAGCGCAGATGGCCGCAGCTTCGGTGACGACGGCCTCGCCGTGGCGCAGTGCCGGAACTTTCCCCATGGGGTTCACGGCACAATATTCAGGGCCCTTCATCGGAGGGCCAAAGTCGAGAATTTGTACGTCGTAGGGCTTGCCCGTTTCCTCCAGCATCCAGCGTGCGATACGTCCACGCGACATGGGATTGGTGAAAAGCGTGAGGTCAGCCATTTTTTCCTCCTGAACCTGGTTGGCACAGGATGCGCGTTTTCCCATATGAAGCAAATCAAAAAGAAAACGGCGGGATAAACCCGCCGTTTTGCATTTCAATAAAGGAGAGGCGCTAATTAAGCAGCCCCCAATCAGGCAGCCCCCAATCAGGCAGCCATTGCCTTCTTGAGGTTTTCGTCGATCTTGTCGAGGAAGCCGGTGGTGGAAAGCCACGGCTGATCCGGACCGATGAGCAGTGCCAGATCCTTGGTCATGAAGCCGCTTTCGACGGTGTCGACGCAGACCTTTTCCAGCGTGTCGGCAAAGCGCTTCAGCTCGGCATTGTCGTCGAGCTTGGCGCGGTGGGCGAGACCGCGGGTCCATGCGAAGATCGAAGCGATCGAGTTGGTCGAGGTTTCCTCGCCCTTCTGATGCTGGCGGTAGTGACGGGTCACGGTGCCGTGTGCAGCTTCAGCTTCAACGGTCTTGCCATCCGGCGTCATCAGAACCGAGGTCATCAGGCCGAGCGAGCCGAAGCCCTGAGCCACGATGTCCGACTGAACGTCACCGTCGTAGTTCTTACAAGCCCAGACATAGCCGCCGGACCACTTGAGCGCCGAAGCGACCATGTCGTCGATGAGGCGATGTTCGTACCAGATCTTGGCTGCCTTGAACTTGTCGGCGAATTCGGTCTGGTAGACTTCTTCGAAGATATCCTTGAAGCGACCGTCATAGGCCTTCAGGATGGTGTTCTTCGTCGAGAGATAGACCGGGTAGTTGCGCTGCAGGCCGTAGTTCAGCGAAGCGCGGGCAAATTCGCGAATCGATTCGTCGAGGTTGTACATGGCCATTGCCACGCCAGCCGCCGGAGCCTGATAGACTTCGTGTTCGATGGTTTCGCCGTCTTCGCCGACGAACTTGATCGAAAGCGTGCCCTTGCCCGGGAACTTGAAATCGGTCGCGCGGTACTGGTCGCCGAAAGCATGACGGCCAACGATGATCGGCTGGGTCCAGCCCGGCACGAGGCGCGGAACGTTCTTGCAGATGATTGGCTCACGGAAGATAACGCCGCCGAGAATGTTGCGGATGGTGCCGTTAGGCGACTTCCACATCTTCTTGAGCTTGAATTCTTCAACGCGCGCTTCGTCAGGGGTGATCGTCGCGCACTTTACGCCGACGCCATGTTCCTTGATTGCGTTGGCTGCATCGATGGTGACCTGGTCATTGGTCGCATCGCGGTTTTCAACCGACAGATCGTAATATTTCAGATCGACGTCGAGATAGGGATGGATCAGCTTGTCCTTGATGAACTGCCAGATAATGCGGGTCATCTCGTCGCCGTCGAGTTCAACGACTGGGTTCGCAACCTTGATTTTTGCCATGGATGAAGCCTCTTTTTAAATTCGTCGCGCCCCTATAGCACCCGTAGGGAATAAGGCAAAGCTCTCAAGCCTTATTCTTTGGCCTATAGGTGAAATTGGCAGTCAAAAAATTGGGAAGGGTGCTGGTTTGGGTCAGGCAGCGCGATGCGTTGTGATCTCGCCGTTGCGCGGCTTCTTCCAGCTCTCCTGCTGCTGGCGATAATTTTCCTGTTCGCGCGCCAGAATAGCATCGGCGTCGAGCGCGGAAATGGCTGCCGCCTTGTCGGTCGGCACAAGGCCGCTCAGTTGCAGTGAGAGATAGCGCCCGCAGCAGACGCGCAGGAACGAAGCAAAGTTTTCGAGGTCGTGACCTTCCTCGCGGGATTCACCATAAAGCTTGCCGATAAGGCGGCTCACGCTGAGGCCATCACGGGAAGCGACATCTTCCAGTGTCCACCAGAAGAAGTTTTCAAGCCGGACGCTGGTGACGACACCATCAATGCGCAGAGAGCGTGTCACGCTCTGCCAGAGTTCTGGATTGGCACCGATGAACAATCTGCACATGATTTTCTCCCGGATGAAACTCCCCGGATAGTTTTGCGCAATATGAAGCTGCCTGCAACCGATGATGGTTGCAGGCAAGATCAAGTTGGCTCAAGCGTGCGTTATCTTGGTGCCGAGAACGCCAAGGAACTGCGACAGCCACGCCGGATGGGCTGGCCAGGCCGGTGCGGTGACGAGGTTTCCGTCCGTTACAGCCTGGTCGACAGGAATATCGGCATAGGTGCCACCGGCAAGTTCGACTTCCGGGCGGCAGGCCGGATATGCCGAGCAGGTGCGGCCTTCCAGCACGCGAGCAGCAGCGAGCAGTTGTGCGCCGTGGCAAACGGCGGCCACTGGTTTGTTTGCTTCGAAGAAGTGTTTCACGACAGCGATGACCTTATCATCGAGGCGCAGATATTCAGGCCCGCGACCGCCGGGGATGACCAGCGCGTCGTAGCTTTCAGCCTTCACATCAGCGAAGCTGGCGTTGAGCGTGAAATTATGTCCCGGCTTTTCGGAATAGGTTTGATGACCTTCGAAATCGTGGATGGCGGTGGCAACCTGATCACCCGCTTTCTTGCCGGGGCAAACGGCATGAACCGTGTGGCCGACCGCAAGCAGGGTCTGGAACGGGACCATGGTTTCATAGTCTTCGCCGAAATCACCGCACAGCATGAGAATTTTTTTACCGGACATGGCTTCCTCCCTGAATCCTGATTTTCCGTGCGGTTAATCTGGCATGGATGATGTGAGGGCAGGTGTTATTCAGATACTACAAACGCTTTTTGCGCATGAACGTAAGGGGAATCTTTGCGATTTCGCGTCAATTATGTCAGGGAAACGCCACGATCTAATATCACTAGAGCTTTTGGCTCTCGTTTCTTTCAATGTCGCATGGTCGCGGGCGCTCAATGAAGTCATTGAGCTGCGCCATGCTTTAGCGGAAAATATAATGGCAGGAACCGACAAACAGCGCCCCTTTATCGCGGAAGGACCGGCAATCGTGCTGGTGGAGCCGCAATTGCCGGAAAATATCGGCATGGTGGCGCGCGCCATGGCGAATTTTGGTCTGGCTGAACTGCGTCTCGTCAATCCGCGTGAGGAGTTCCCGAGCGAAAAGGCGAGGGCTGCCGCCAGCAAGGCCGACCATGTTATCGACAATGCGGTGGTTTATGACGATCTGCCGTCGGCCATTGCCGATCTGAATTTTGTCTATGCCACCACGGCGCGTGAACGCGACGGCTTCAAGCAGGTTCGCAGCGCCGTTGAGGCTGGCAACGAGTTGCGCAGGCGTTTCAAAACGGGCGAAAAGACCGGTATTCTTTTCGGTCGCGAACGTTTCGGCCTCAGCAATGAGGAAGTAGGCCTGGCCGACGAGTTGGTGACTTTCCCGGTCAATCCCGCTTTCGCTTCGCTCAACATCGCGCAAGCCGTGCTGCTGATGTCCTATGAGTGGATGAAGTCCGGTCTGGAAACGGAGACCGAAACGGTTTTCCGTGGGCCGGAGATGGAACTTGCACCGAAGCAGGAATTGCAGGGCTTGTTCAACCATCTGGAAGAAGCCCTTGATGTCAGAGGTTATTTCCGGCCGGAAGCGCGCAAGGAAATCATGGTCAATAATCTGCGTGCCGTTCTGACGCGCGCCGGTTTCGCCTCGGCAGAATTGAAACTCCTGCGCGGGGTGGTCACCTCGCTTGATGTATTCACGCCCAAGAAACCGCGTGGCTCAGGTGCGCCGGAAGGTCGTGCCCGCAAGCCCGCCCCAGAGGACAAGGCAGAATGAAAGACGCGCCCGTCGCCAGCTTTTCCGCTTCCGTAACAACCGAGAAGGAAAGGCCGATACTGGTCTTCGACAGCGGTATTGGCGGTTTGACGGTATTGCGCGAGGCACGGGTGATCATGCCGGACCGGCGTTTCGTCTATATCGCTGACGATGCCGGTTTTCCTTATGGTGGATGGGAAGAAGAGGCGCTGCGGGCGCGTATCGTCGAGCTGTTCGGCGGTTTCATCGCAACGCATAATCCCGAAATTGCGGTCATCGCCTGCAATACGGCGTCGACGCTGGTGCTGGACGACTTGCGCCGCGCTTATCCGTCGGTGCCTTTCGTAGGAACTGTGCCAGCCATCAAGCCAGCTGCCGAGCGCACTTCATCAGGACTTGTGTCGGTGCTGGCGACACCCGGTACGGTGAAGCGTGCTTATACCCGCGATCTCATCCAGTCTTTCGCCTCGCAATGCCATGTGCGTCTGGTCGGTGCCGACCGGCTAGCGGGCGTTGCCGAGGCGCATATTCGCGGTGAAGAGATTGATGAGGCGCTTGTTGTGGAACAGATCGCGCCGTGCTTTATCGAGAAGGATGGCAGACGCACCGATATCGTGGTGCTTGCCTGCACGCACTATCCATTTCTCGCCAATGTCTTCCGCCGTCTGGCGCCGTGGCCGGTGGACTGGCTCGATCCGGCGGAAGCGATTGCGCGCCGAACCGTATCGCTGCTGCCGGCGCGCAAGGGCGATTTGGAGCTGCATCATCACGACGATTTGGCGGTATTCACCTCGCAGAAGCCGGATTATGCTGTCCGCAGGCTGATGCAGGGCTTTGGACTGCAATTCGCATAAGATATTACTCTTAAAGCCTTGAATTTTCCTGATCTTACGCGATCATGTTCATGATCCGTCGATGAGGAAAAAGCGATGACCGGCACCATACCGCAGATCAAACTTCCTTCAGGTCAGGCCGTTCCTGCCTTGGGACAGGGCACCTGGTATATGGGGGAGAATGCCGGAGAGCGTCACCATGAGGTCGAGGCGCTTCGGCACGGTATCGATCTTGGTATGACATTGATCGACACTGCCGAAATGTACGCCGATGGTGAGGCCGAAGATGTTGTGGGCGAAGCCATAGCCGGTCGCCGCGACGATGTGTTTCTGGTGAGCAAGGTTCTGCCCTATAACGCGTCGCGTCGAGGCACGATTGAGGCCTGCGATCGCAGTCTGGGACGTCTCGGCACGGATCATATCGATCTCTATCTGCTGCACTGGCGCGGACGCCATTCGCTGGCGGAAACAGTGGCCGCTTTCGAGGCGTTGCAGCAGGCAGGCAAGATCGTCGCCTGGGGTGTCAGCAATTTCGATACGAGTGATCTGAAGGAGCTGTCCGGCGTTGCGGGTGGTCAGGCCGTCGCAACCAACCAGATTCTCTACAATCTCACGAGGCGCGGGCCGGAATTCGATCTCATGCCTTGGTGCGATCAGCAGCATATTCCGCTCATGGCCTATTCGCCCATCGAGCAGGGGCGGTTGCTCGGCAATCGCGTTTTGGCAGAGATTGCTACCGAATGTGGTGTTACGCCTGCGGCTGTCGCCTTGGCCTGGACGATGCGGAATGGCAACGTCATTGCTATTCCGAAGTCGTCGAACCTGCATCACGTTCGGGATAACAGAAAAGCCGCAGATCTGCGGCTTTCCGGCGAGCAATTGGCGCGTCTTGACCAGATTTTTGCGCCACCTTCGCGAAAAGTGGCGCTGGAAATGCTCTGATGATATCTTGTCAGATTGAATCAGGTTTCCGATATAACTATCTGTTTTAACTGAAGCTATACCTCTCAAAGGCATTCGTCATCGCGCATGCTTTTTTAGCGGGAGTCTTTCTTTGCCTGTCGCACGCTTGCCGTCTTGCGGTTGCGCCCGCGATCCGCAGCCCGTGTGAAAGTGCTGTGTTTTTCGTTCGGGACATTGCGCATACCGAGATGCGCGTGACGCGTATTGAAGGTCTTGCCTTTTCTTTCGCTGGCGAGCTTTGCTGCAAGCGCCTTCTGGGCGTTGGCGATCAGATCGTCAGCAGCAGCCATCTGTTCGCGGCGTTCGACTTCGCCATTGATACGGGCCACAGCCGTTGCAAGAACAGCAACCTTGAGATGGGAGCCATCATCGCGCTTTGAGGCGGTAGCGCCACGGGCAGCCGACTTGCCACGCATTTCGCGACGGCGCTGGTTGGCCTGATCGCGCGCCTTCTGGCGGCGCTCGCGGATCAGTTTTGCCAGTTTTGCCAGTTCTTCGTCAGACACTTCCTGCAAATGCGGATGCTGGGTCTTTTCCACCAACTCCTTTTCGTCTGCATTGAGCGCGCGCGCCTGATCCTTTCTGCTGACGGCCATGGGATATCCTTTCCTTAAAAGAGCAGTTCCCTTCAAAATCCCAATAAGGATATAGGCCCCGCTTCTGGGCCGGGAAGAGCGTGATTTAAGTTTTTATGTCGCTCTTTTTACAATGATCGCCCGCCGCTCAACCATGGAACTATCATGATGACTTCCCGTTATATGATCTGGAGATCAGCGCGGAGATCAGCACATGGAAATCGTCGAAACTCGCATCGGTTCGATTGGTGGTTTTAAGCTCTACACGGTCGAGTTTATTGCCGAGGGTGATGAAAAAGTATCCGTGATTTTCGAGAATGAAACCGGAGCGGAACTGAAGCGCGATGATGCCATTCGTCGTGCGGCGGTGAAGCTCGGAGCGGCGCTTGGCGTTGCAGCCATGGAGTGCGGGATTGAGCCAGATCGGTTGCTGACGCGCCCAAGCGCAAGGCGGGCAGGTGACCGGGCGGAACTGGAGCGCCAGTTGGATGAAGGGCTGGAGGATACGTTCCCCGCGAGCGATCCGGTGTCCGTCACCAGTTCTGCAATACCTGCCTCCGCCGATCCGAAATCCTGAGACCTTAAAAGCAGAAAAGCCGAAGCATCTGCCTCGGCTTTTCGTGTTGAGAAATTGAATCTCTTTTTTGGTTTAACTCTATGAATTATAGTCAAAATCAGAGATTTCGGCGCTTGCCTTCCAGAATGTCCAGAACCGCGCGCGCGCAGTCCAGCACGTTGGAGCCGGGACCGAATACGGCAGCGACGCCGTGGTCGAAAAGGTACTGATAATCCTGACGTGGCACCACGCCGCCGCAGACCACGACGATATTTTCAGCGCCCTTGGCTTTCAACGTTTCAACAAGTTGCGGCAGCAAGGTTTTGTGACCGGCGGCGAGGGACGACACGCCAATGACATGCACTTTCGACTTGATCGCCATGTCGGCGGCTTCGTCGGGTGTCTGGAACAAGGGTCCGGCCAGAACTTCGAAACCGATATCGCCGAAGGCCGACGCAATAATCTTCGCGCCGCGATCATGTCCGTCCTGCCCAAGCTTGGCGACCATCACTTTCGGCTTTGCGCCGCTATGCTGGGAGAATTCTTCCAGCCGCGATACCAGCATCTGATATTCCGGCTCGTCCTTATAGGCGTCGCCATAGACCTTGCGAATGACTTTCGGCTCGGCAGCGTGGTCACCGAAAGCACGGCGCATGGCGTCGGAGATTTCGCCGACTGTGGCGCGAGCACGGGAAGCTTCCACAGCGGCGGCAAGAAGATTGCCTTCACCGCTGGTCGCGATTTTCTCAAGTTCAGCAAGAGCCGCTTCCACCTTCGTCTTGTCACGCGTCTGGCGGATACGCTCGATGCGGGCAATCTGCGACTGGCGCACAGCGGTATTGTCGATTTCGAGAATGTCGATCTCGTCTTCCTGTTCCAGACGGAACTTGTTGACGCCGACGATCACTTCCTCGCCCTTGTCGACTGCAGCTTGCCGCCGGGTGGCAGCTTCTTCGATCAGGCGCTTCGGCAAACCGCTTTCGACGGCCTTGGTCATGCCGCCCAGACCTTCGACTTCATCGATCAACGCCCAGGCTTTTTCCGCCAGTTCATTGGTCAGGCTCTCGATGTAGTAGGAGCCTGCCAGCGGATCGACCACTTTCGTCACGCCGGTCTCATTCTGGAGAATGAGCTGCGTGTTGCGGGCAATACGTGCCGAAAATTCGGTAGGTAAAGCAATGGCTTCGTCGAAGGCGTTCGTATGCAGCGACTGCGTGCCGCCCAGTGCTGCCGACATAGCCTCGAATGCCGTGCGCACGACATTGTTGTAGGGGTCCTGTTCCTGCAGCGATACACCAGACGTCTGGCAATGGGTGCGCAGCATCAGTGAGCCCGGCTTTTTCGGCTCGAATTCCTTCATGATGCGCGTCCAGAGCAGGCGTGCAGCACGCAGCTTGGCGATTTCCATGAAGAAATTCATGCCAATGGCGAAGAAGAACGACAGGCGACCGGCGAAGTCGTCGACATTCAGGCCCTTTTGCAATGCCGCACGCACATATTCGCGCCCGTCGGCCAGAGTGAAGGCCAGTTCCTGCACCAGCGTCGCACCCGCTTCCTGCATGTGATAGCCAGAGATGGAAATCGAATTGAATTTCGGCATTTCCGTCGCGGTATAGGCGATGATGTCCGCAATGATCCGCATGGATGGTTCCGGCGGATAAATATAGGTGTTGCGGACCATGAACTCCTTGAGAATGTCGTTCTGTATGGTGCCGGAAAGCAGATCGCGCGACACGCCCTGTTCTTCACCCGCAACAATGAAATTGGCGAGGATCGGGATGACCGCGCCATTCATGGTCATGGAAACAGAGACTTTTTCAAGCGGAATGCCGTCGAAGAGGATTTTCATGTCTTCGACGGAGTCGATGGCCACGCCCGCCTTGCCAACGTCGCCCACAACACGCGGATGGTCGCTGTCATAGCCGCGATGGGTGGCAAGGTCGAAAGCAACCGAAACGCCTTGCTGCCCGGCGGCAAGCGCCTTGCGGTAAAAGGCGTTGGATGCTTCGGCGGTGGAGAAGCCGGCATATTGGCGGATGGTCCACGGACGCCCGGCATACATGGTGGCGCGCGGGCCACGAACGAAAGGCTCGAAGCCGGGCATGCTGTCGAGATGACCGACATTTTGCAGATCATCCGCCGTGTAGAGCGGCTTTACGTCGACGCCTTCCGGCGTATGCCAGACAAGGCTATCCGCCGGACGCTTCAGTTCCTTCTCGGCCAACGCTTCCCAATCCGCGCGGGTTTTCTGCGTCATTGGCTTCTTCTCCATCCCATCCTGCCCTCACCCTGAGGTGGGAGCGTAGCGACCCTCGAAGGGCGAGGGTCCAGTTCATCAGTATATCGATCCTGTCCGGCTTCCCCATCCTTCGAGACGCACCCTGCGGGCGCTCCTCAGGATGAGGAAACTACGGCTGGAGGAGGCGCGAAGCGCCGTCTCCAGGATCACTCGAATTCCATGATCAGCTCATCGACGGCAAGGCTCTCTCCGGCCTTGACCGCAATGCGCTTGACGGTGGCGCGGCGCTCTGCGCGGAGCACGTTTTCCATCTTCATGGCTTCGACTGTTGCAAGCGGCTGCCCGGCTTCCACCGTAGCGCCTTCCTCGGCCAGAATCGAGGTGATGACGCCCGGCATTGGGCAAAGCAACATTTTCGACGTATCCGGTGGCAGCTTGACCGGCATTAGCTTTGCCAGCTCCGCAACACGCGGTTTGCGCACATGCGCCGTCAGGTCCATGCCGCGCCAGCGCAGCCGCCAGCCGGACCCTGCACGGGCAACTTTCACGCTGACCGGTTTGCCGCCAACGGTGAATGTGGCAAGTTGGCTGCCGGGGTGCCAATCGCTGGCAATGGTGAGGTCGCCGCCATCGGCGAAATTCACCGTTGCGCCGCCTTCGCCATCCGCAAGGCGGACGGGCACCAGATGATCGCCGATCTTCACAACCCAGTCGTTACCCGGCTTAACGTCCTGATCAGAAAGGCGACCAGAAATCTGTCCATCGCGGGTGACGACGGTGAGATTGATATGGGCTGCGACAGCGGCCAGCAGGCGGGCATCGTCTTCTGACGGTGTAACGCCAGCGAAGCCATCCGGATATTCCTCGGCGATGAATGCCGTGGTCAGCGCACCGGCTCTGAAGCGCCGGTGATCCATAACAGCGGACAGGAACGGCAGATTATGGCCGATGCCTTCAACTTCAAATGCGTCGAGCGCATTGCCCATGGCGTCGATTGCGGCAAGGCGATCCGGACCCCAGCTGCAAAGCTTCGCGATCATGGGATCGTAATACATCGAGATTTCGCCCCCCTCGAACACGCCGGTATCATTGCGGATGACGGTTCCATCTTCGCGACGGCCTTCCACAGGCGGCCGGTAGCGGGTCAGGCGACCGATCGATGGCAGGAAGTTGCGGTATGGGTCTTCGGCATAGAGACGGCTCTCCATGGCCCAGCCGTTGAGCTTTACGTCTGCCTGACCGAAGCGCAGCTTTTCACCGGCGGCGACGCGGATCATTTCTTCCACGAGATCGATGCCGGTGATGAGTTCCGTCACCGGATGCTCCACCTGCAGGCGGGTATTCATTTCTAGGAAATAGAAATTGCGGCTGCCATCGACGATAAACTCAACCGTACCGGCAGAATAATATCCCACCGCCTTGGCAAGCGCGACGGCTTGTTCGCCCATGGCCTTGCGGGTTGCTTCGTCGAGGAAAGGTGAGGGCGCTTCCTCGATCACCTTCTGGTTTCGGCGCTGGATCGAGCATTCGCGTTCGCCAAGATAGACGACGTTGCCGTGCTGGTCGCCGAGCACCTGAATTTCGATATGGCGCGGCTGGGTGACGAACTTTTCGATGAAAATGCGGTCGTCGCCGAAGGAGGCCTTGGCTTCGTTGCGCGACAGCTGAAAGCCTTCGCGGGCTTCCTCGTCGTTCCACGCAATACGCATACCCTTACCGCCACCACCGGCAGACGCCTTGATCATCACCGGATAGCCGATCATGCCTGCGATCTTCACCGCTTCGTCGGCATTCTCGATCAGCCCCATATGGCCCGGCACGGTGGATACGCCTGCTTCCGCGGCCAGCTTCTTGGAAGTGATTTTGTCGCCCATCGCGTCGATGGCGTTCACCGGTGGTCCAATGAAGGTGACATTGGCTGCCTTCAGCGCTTCGGCAAAGCGCGGGTTTTCCGAAAGAAAGCCGTAGCCGGGATGTACGGCATCCGCGCCGGTCGCCTTGATGGCACCGAGAATCTTGTCGATGACAATGTAAGACTGGTTGGAAGGTGCCGGGCCGATATGCACGGCCTCGTCGGCCATTTTCACATGCAGCGCATTGCGGTCGGCATCGGAATAAACCGCCACCGTCGCAATACCCATCTTCTTTGCGGTCTTGATCACACGGCAGGCAATTTCGCCGCGATTGGCAATGAGGATTTTCTTGATCATTTTATCTACTCAACTGAACCGGATCACAGCGGAATGGTGTCGTGCTTTTTCCAGGGCGTGCTCTGCTGCTTGTTGCGCAAGCTGGCAAAAGCGCGTGCAATGCGGCGGCGCGAGGAATGCGGCATGATTACCTCGTCGATGAAGCCGCGCTCCGCAGCCACGAACGGATTGGCAAAACGCGTCTCATATTCCTTCGTGCGTGCGGCGATCTTTTCAGGGTCGCCCAGTTCCGAACGGTAGAGAATTTCCGTTGCGCCCTTGGCGCCCATCACGGCGATTTCCGCCGTCGGCCAGGCGTAGTTGATATCCGCACCAATATGTTTGGAGGCCATCACGTCATAAGCACCGCCATAGGCCTTGCGCGTGATGAGCGTGACCATCGGCACCGTCGCCTGACTATAGGCAAACAGCAGCTTTGCGCCGTGCTTGATGACGCCGCCATATTCCTGCGCTGTGCCCGGCAGAAAGCCCGGTACGTCCACAAGGGTCAGGAGCGGTATTGAGAAAGCATCGCAGAAGCGCACGAAGCGCGCTGCCTTGCGTGAGGAATCGATGTCGAGGCAGCCTGCCAGCACCATGGGCTGGTTGGCGACGACGCCGACGGTCTGGCCTTCGATGCGCAGGAAGCCGGTAATGATATTCTTGGCGAAGGCTTCCTGAATTTCGAAGAACTCGCCTTCGTCGGCCAGTGCGAGGATGAGTTCCTTCATGTCGTAAGGCTTGGTTGCGCTGTCGGGGATCAGCGTATCGAGCCGCATTTCAAGTCGCGACGGGTCGTCATGGACCGGGCGAACCGGCGGCTTGTCGCGATTGTTGAGCGGCAGGAAGTCGAACAGGATGCGCACCTGTTCCAGCGCTTCGATGTCGTTCTCGTAAGCGCCGTCAGCGACCGACGACTTTGCGGTGTGCGCGCGCGCGCCGCCCAGTTCTTCTGCGGTGACGATCTCATTCGTGACGGTCTTCACCACATCCGGGCCGGTGACGAACATGTAGGATGAGTCGCGCACCATGAAGATGAAATCCGTCATGGCAGGGGAATAGACCGCGCCGCCCGCGCAGGGGCCCATAATGACCGAAATCTGCGGGATGACGCCGGAAGCATCGGCATTGCGCTTGAACACATCGGCATAACCGGCCAGCGAAGCGACACCTTCCTGAATGCGTGCACCGCCGGAATCGTTGAGGCCGATGACTGGTGCGCCGTTCTTCATCGCCATATCCATGATCTTGCAGATCTTCTGGGCATGGGTTTCCGACAGCGAGCCGCCGAGAACGGTGAAATCCTGACTGAACACGTAGACCTGACGGCCATTGATCGTGCCCCAGCCGGTGACAACGCCATCGCCCGCCACTTTCTGCTCCGCCATGCCGAAATCGGTACAGCGATGCGTGACATACATGTCGAACTCCTCGAACGATCCTTCGTCGAGAAGCACTTCGATGCGTTCGCGTGCGGTCAGTTTGCCTTTGGCGTGCTGGGCGTCGATACGACGCTGGCCACCGCCAAGACGCGCTTCGGCGCGGCGGGCTTCGAGCTGTTCTAGGAGTTCCTGCATTATTGCGACCTTCGAAAGTCGGTTATGAAACTGAAATGATAGGCATTTTTATATGCGTTTTCTGAAACGCTTAAAGCGCTTGTGAGCCGTCTAGAAAAGCTTGAAAAGGTGCGATTGTGTAAGTTATAAATTTGCAAATAGCAAAATGCGAAATTGCGAAAATGGCACCCAAGAAGCTTTATGTCGGCAGGAAGATACGCGAAATCCGCGAGCAGCATAAGGCGACCCAGTCGGCTTTTGCTGAACGTCTCGGTATTTCAACGAGTTATCTGAACCAGATCGAGAATAACCAGCGTCCGGTTTCGGCTGCTGTCCTGTTGGCGCTGGCTGAAAACTATCAGATCGATATCGGCGCAATCTCGCTTGGCGATGATGACCGGCTGCTATCGGCGGTTTCCGAGGCGCTGGCTGATCCCGTATTCGACAATTACAAGCCGAACCTTCAGGAACTGAAACTCATCACCCAGAATGCGCCGGGGCTGGCCCATGCCCTGATTGCGTGTCATCAGGCTTATCGGCGCAACAGTGAGCAGCTTGCCAGTCTCGATAACCAGCTGGGGCGCGCACCCTCGATAGCCGAGCCCGCGCCTTATGAGGAAGTGCGCGACTTCTTTCATTTTATCGACAATTATGTGCATGAGATTGATGTTGCAGCGGAAAAGCTTGCGGAGCAATTGGATATTCCCGGACGGGACATCGGCGTAGCCCTGCCGCAATATATGGAAGAGCGGCATCGGGTGCGGCTGGCAAGAGCTGGCTCCGACGAGGCGGTTCTGCGCCGCTTCGATCCGGTGGCGCGGGTTCTCTATCTCAACCCCTATTCACCTGCTTCCACCCGTCATTTTCAGATTGCGTTTCAGATCGCCGAACTTGAAATGGAAGATCTGGTCAATGCGATAGCAAGACGAGCCGATTTTCGCTCGGTTGAAGCGGTGGAGATTTGCAAGATCGGGCTGCGAAACTATTTCGCTGGAGCGCTGGTCATGCCTTACCAGACTTTCCTCGCAGCGGCGAAGGAGTTGCGCCATGATCTTGAACTGCTGGCTTCGCGCTTCGGGGCCAGTCTGGAGCAGGTTGCGCATCGTCTCAGCACCTTGCAGCGCTCCGGCCAGCGCGGCATCCCCGTGTTTTTCGCGCGCATCGACCGCGCAGGCAATATCACCAAGCGCCACAGTGCCGCCAAGCTGCAATTTGCGCGTTATGGTGCTGCCTGTCCGCTCTGGAATGTGCATCAGGCCTTTGAAATGCCGGGGCGGATTATTCGCCAGTTGGCCGAAACGCCCGATGGCGCACGCTATCTTTGCGTGGCGACCGAACTGACGAAAAGCGAAGGAGGCTTCAACGCTCCGCAGCGGCGCTATGCCATCGCGCTTGGCTGCGAAGTCGGCTACGCGCATGATTTCGTCTATGCGGATGGTCTCGATATCACGGCGCGGTCAGCCTTCGACCCCATTGGCGTTTCATGCCGTATTTGCGACCGTGCGGAATGTGTGCAGCGCGCTGTACCGCCGCTCAAAAGCAGGTTGGCGGTCGATCACGACCGCCGTGGAATCCTGCCGTACCGGTTGATGTAGATAGGGTATTTCTGGTTTCAATTGAAACCAGAAATACCCTATCCATTTGTTTTGACGCACATCTTATCCGAAAACCGTTTCACACTTTTCGGGATGTGCTTTAGAAACCGGCATGTTCCTTGAGGAAATCGGCTTCGTCTTCCGTCGTGCTGCGGCCTAGCACCTTGTTGCGATGCGGGAAGCGTCCGAACTGCTCGATGATATTGTGGTGCTCGCGGGCAAAGCCGAGCGAGTATTGGTCGCCGAGTTTTTCATAAAGATCCACACAGCGGCGTTGGTTGTCCAGATTTTCGCTGTGCATGAAGGGCAGGTAGAAGAACTGCCGCTCATCGGCGGAAAGCTGCCGGTCGAAATCGTGGTCAAGCGCCTGCATGGCCACATCCAGCGCCAGACCGTCGCTCTCGAAGGAGCGGGACGCGCCACGGAACATATTGCGCGGGAACTGGTCGAACAGAATGGTCAGGGCCAGCGCGCTTTCCGGTTGCTGTTTCCAGGATTCGAGCTTGCCAGCACGTGCATCTTCATAGGCTGCTGCGAATTTTTCGCGAATCTCTTCGTCGATAGCGTCGCTTTTCGTGAACCAGTTTTCACGCATCTTGGCAGAAAACCAGAATTTGAGCACATCTTGCGGTTCAATAGCCATTGGGGGCCTCCTTGTCTGGTTTTTCGTCTTTTGTTTCAGGCTCAGGAACTATTGAGCCTTGGGCGGAGCCTGATCCGGCTGCGGGCAGGGCGGCTCTCCCTTGAAGTTGCGAGACATACAGGCGAATCGGTCAAAACTCTTGCCCGTATCCATGGCGGCGTTCCCCGCACCACCGCAGCCCGTCAGGATGATGCCGGATAGCAGGGTGAGGGAGATGAAGATACCGGGTCGTTTCATGGTGTTTTCCCGAAATTGGACAGGCGCTGTAGGCTGACAAGATAATAGGTACGGCCGCAACGCAGAACAATAGAGCGGTTACCGGCTGTTGTCCTTGCGTACATCCGAAGGTTCACATTCTCGCCAGATTAATTGGGTATGATTGCAACCATTAACCGGTCAGCAAGTTCTATCTTCTAGTAGCGATCGGTAATGGCCTCGTGGCGGAATGCAACGCAGGGAGCCTGCAAACTCCCCTGTCCTTGGTTCAAACCCAGGGCGAGGCCTCCATCATCCCCTTCCTCGATAATTTGGCACATTCTGTTCCGGGATCCACACATCCTGCGGTGCTGCGCCGGTCTGGTAAAACACGTCAATCGGGATGCCGCCGCGCGGATACCAGTAACCGCCGATGCGCAGCCATTCCGGTTGCAGAAGGTCCACCAGACGCTTGCCGATGGTGACTGTGCAATCTTCATGGAAAGCACCGTGATTGCGGAATGAAAACAGGAAGAGCTTGAGCGATTTGCTTTCCACCAGCCAGCGATCCGGCACATAGTCGATCATCAGATGGGCGAAATCCGGCTGGCCCGTCATGGGGCAGAGCGAGGTGAATTCCGGCGCGGTAAAGCGTACGCAATAGCGCGTGCCATGCTGCGGATTGGCGACTTTTTCGAGAACGGCTTCTTCGGGCGAGGTTGGCACGCCGGTGGTCGAACCCAGCTGGGTCAAGCCGGAATATATCGTGTTTTCTGACATTTAAGCGCCTTTCGTCAGGTTGCGGCGCAGCCAGTTTCGCGCTTATGCGCGCAGCACAAGCATTGCTGCTTGGCTCTTGTCCTTGTTTTGACCGGGTAGGCTGCGACCGGTGGCAAAATTGCCGATGCGGCTGACTATCAGCCAGCCGAACCTGCGTAAAGTAAAAAGCAATTTGGATGCAGGAAGGCCCGCGCGAGGGGGCGGCGCGGGCCTTCCTTAAACCGGCTTCAATCGGCTTGCTTTAACGCATATTCCGAAAACCGTTCCAGACGTTTCAGAATATACTCAGCGGCGATCCGAGATCGCACATCCGATGGCCACGCCGATCAGAATGCCGAGAATGCCGGCTGTCCCGAACAGCGTAGTCGCCGTTCCGGGGTTCTCGCGTATCGTTTCCGCCACCACTTGTCCGCGATCACGAACAGCCTGCGCCGTGTGCCGCAGCCGACCCGATACGTCATCCATTGCGTCTTCCGCACGCTCCCGGAATTCTCCGGATTGGGAGGCAAGCGTACGGGAAAGACGTTTCAGCTCACCGCGCATATCGGCGATCTGCTTTTCCAAAGCCTGCTGGATATCGTTGGTGGTCTTGTCTTCGGCCATTTGTCGTCTCCGTTTACTGATGCAGGGAAAACGTGCGGAAGGCCGTTCGGTTCCATTCCATTTCAGAGCCGTGTGGGGCTTATGGTAAACGGATCATAAACCATTTTAATTTACCAATTTCGAATACATGAACTGTCTGGAGCGGGGCCAGAATGTATATCGAGAATGGTGCGCCTATCAGCCGAAACGAGCCGGTTTCAGCACGTATCGTCAAAGCCGCAGCGCTTGCGCAATGCTGCATTGACCAGCAGGAGCCGCAGCAATCTCGTGCCTTTGCTGAAGCAAGCCTGACGTTGATGCTGGATGATCCGTCGCCCAAAGTGCGTATCGCCATGGCCGATGTTCTGTCTACCAGCGCGCATTCCCCATTGCATATCGTCACGGCGCTTGCAGCCGATCAGCCGGAAGTGGCGGGCTATATTATCGCCCGCTCGCCGCTGCTGAGCGAAGCAGACCTTATCGACCGTGTTTCCTTCGGTGCGCCGCTGATCCAGCTGCTAGTTGCGGCTCGCCCGCATGTTTCAATCGCGCTTGCTGCCGCTATTGCAGAAGTCGGCACGTTCGAATCGGTCGCCGAACTGCTTCGCAACGGTTGTGCGCGGATTGCCCCGCTGTCATTCCGTCGGATCGCGGAGCGCTGTGGACATGAGCCGCATGTGCGTGAGGCGTTATTGGCGCATCCGCAACTGCCTGCCGATTGCCGTCATTTGCTGGTGGTGAAGGTTGGCGATGCCTTGAAAGAAATGCCGCTGGTCAATCGTCTTCTGGGCGAGCGGCGCGCTGCGAAGCTCGTCGGCGATGCCGCCATGCGTGCTTCCATCGACATTGCCGAGGCCTGCTCACATGAGGAGTTGCCTGCCGTTGTGGAGCATCTGCGTCTGCGCGGTGAGGTGACGACCAGTTTCATCATCCGCGTTGTCGCAGGGGGCCGCATCGATCTGTTCGCGGCTTTGATGGCGTCGTTATCCGATCTCGATGAAGACCGCATCTGCTCGATCATCTCGCATGGACGCCCGGCAGCGCTGGTCGCATTGCTGCGTTCTGCCGGTTTGGCGGATGCCACACATGCTGCGCTGATTGCAGCCGTCGAGGCATGGCGCGCCGTTGCCAGCGGACGCAGCAAGTTCGGCCCGGTTGAAGTCTCGGCCTTGATGCTCGAAACCGCTGGCAAAAGCAGACAATTGGCCGCAAATGACGATCTGTTCGCGTTGCTGCGCTCAATCCATCAGGAATTCATGCGCCAGACCGCGCGCGACAGGCTGAGCCTGATGTCGGTCGCCTGATCGATTATGATTTGCGGGATGGGATGAGCAGGCTTAGAAAATAGCCTGCGGTCGTTCCGCAGACGGCGCCCGCAGCCTTGAACAGGAAATCTGCGATTTCCCCGTGACGCCCAGGCGCCAGACGCTGCAAAAGCTCGAACGCGCCTGCGCAGCCAACTGTCAGCAATAAGACCGATAGCCAATGGCGGGGGTAGGCGAGGGAAAAAAGCGCACCCACGACAAAGAATGCTCCGAAACGTTCAACATTCGCAGGTTCACCACTGATCGGACGCAAGTTGATCGGGCCGACTGTGACGATGAGAATGAAGACGAGGACAAGCCAGGCAACAATGCGCAAAAAACGCTTCATGAAAGTGTGTCCTCTATCCGGCTCTATTCTTCACTGTGATCGCCCTCAGCTTCGTCCTGCCGGGGATCGCCGCATCGGGCATACATGCGGTCTGTAACGGATTTTTTTAGATTATTGCCGAATGGCAGTTCGTAATGCGCGATGACATCGACGCCCATACACCATTTAACATCGTGCGGCGAGAGGCCATAATTGGTTTCCAGAAAGGCCGTCACATATTGAATGCCTTCGTCGCACGTGTCTGTTTTGCAGAATTTGCCATCCTGCGCGAGCTGGCGAATCGATCCTTCGCCGATCTTGACCACAATAGGCTCGACCGCAAATGGAACCGCGCCGCCGATTGCGATGACGATGAGTCCGATCAATGTGGATTTTACCGAGCGCCGCATAAATTGCCGTCATACCTGTTTCGTGATGTCGCTATAACGCATGATCGGCAATATCATGGCAAGATCGCCTAGCCGGATACAGCGCTATATTGCTGTTTTAATGCGTCTTTTCTGCGAGTATTCGCGCATTTTCCGCAATTTCTGCCTGTTATAGGCCCAAGATTGCGGCTCCTAAAAGAATGCCAATATTTTAGTATGTGACGGATTGATGTTGACTTTTACGTAAATGCAGTTGCACAACATTCAATCATTTGGTGCTTGTCCCAAAAACTGTGTGACGGTTTTTGGATAAGATGAGTGTAAAATAAAGATTGAGGGTGCAAGTCTGATTCATTCAGTTCAAAATGTGCTCTTAAGTAAGGTGTGATGATCGTGGTGCGCGAATATTATACGATTACGGAGTTGACGCGGGAATTCGGAATATCGACCCGCACGCTGCGTTTCTACGAGGATGAAGGACTGATCGCGCCTGTTCGGCGTGGCCGGACCCGTTTGTTCCGTCCGTCTGACCGTCACCTTCTCAAGCAGATTCTGCGCGGCAAGCGTCTGGGCTTCTCCATTGCCGAGATTCACGAGATCATCCAGATGTATCGCGAGCCCCCCGGCGAAACGGGTCAGCTCAAGCTTTTGATGAAGCGCGTTGAAGAAAAACGCGACGACCTGCGCCAGAAGCGCCGCGATATCGACGAAACGGTCGGCGAGCTGGATCAGATCGAAGAAGCTTGCATTGAGCGGCTGGCGGAGCTCGGCGTCAGTACGTAACACCGCTTATTCGGGTTGTGTATCGGGAACTGGCGAACACATATTCGCAATCTCGCGCACCGTGCTGTTGTTCTGCTGATCGGCCTTGCCGGTAAAGACATCATCAAACAGTTGCGCCTTGTCGAGTTCACTCACGACGCAGCCGCAGAACGCATTGCAAAGCGCTTCGCTGCCGGTTTGCGAACAAGCCGCCACGCATGACTGCGTAAAGGCTTCTCTGGGCGCTGGTCGGGCAGGCGGCGCGATCTGCACAAACACATAAACCAGCGAAATGAGCACCGGCTGGTGGATGAGGTAGAAGGCAAGGCTGTGCCTGCCGATGAAGGTGAGCGGCTTTTGCAGGAAGGTGGGCTTGATGCCTCCCGCAAGCAGTGCCAGCAAATTGTAACGCTCGGCGATACGCGCAGCCGCAATCCCCACCAGAACAGCGCCAAACCATGGGAACAACGGCACATAGTCGTTGGAACGTATGGTGACGGTTGAAAGCCCGACAAACGCCAGTGCTGGATGATTGAAAATCTCGGCTCTGGCAAAATAGGGCGCGGCGATCACCAACACTGCGACGATCAGAGTCACAATCCACGGCAGGCGCAAGAAGAGCAGGCCGAGAACGCTCGCCAGTGCAATCTGATGCAGAATGCCGAAAAAGATGAAGCTCTCTGGCGACATCAGATAGGTGACGCCGGTAATGGCCGCTGCTGCGACCACGATCTGCGCCAGACGTATGCCTACCGAACGCCAGCGTATGCCGCGACCATGGGCCAAAACGAGGCTGAAACCGACAAGAAACAGGAAGCTGGAGGCGATGCAGCGTGCAAACAGTTTCCAACCGCCCTGTGCCGTCGTCGCCGGCGCCATATAGCCAAAAAACTCCAGATCCCAGCCAAAATGGTAGATCGCCATGGCGATCAGCGCGATGCCGCGCGCTATATCGATGCGCCCGAGACGCCCCAGCGAGGTGCGAGGGCTGGCAGGTGTGGTTTCTGCTTCGGCAGTGTTCTGCATGGTGCTTTCCGGCTCCGATTCCTCGCAAATCTCTAACACAGCCTGCGGCCAATTCTATAGTATTGCGATAAGCGGGATTCGATCCCGCATTGGTCGGTATGCTCGGGGCTTCATAGTGTTCTATAGTTTTTCAAAACTTTTCTGGCTTTTCTTTCAACCGCTTACGATCATTTTCCTGTTCGTTTTGCTTGGCTTTGTGGCCCTATGGATAGGCTTTCGCAAAACCGGTCTGGCCGCGCTGGGCGCGGCAGCGCTCATTTTGTTTGTCAGCGCCTTCACGACGCTTGGCGCTTTGTTTCTCGCGCCGCTTGAAGACCGTTTCCCAAAAGCCGCGTTGCCGGAGCATGTCGACGGCATCGTTGTGCTGGGCGGTTATATGAACGGTGACATCAATGCGGGACGGCCGGGATTTGAACTGAACAGCGCCGCCGACCGTATCGTGGAAGCTATGCGACTTGCGCGGCTTTATCCGAATGCAAAGGTTATTATTTCTGGCGGCGAGGGCGCATTTTTTGAAGAATCGAGCAGTGAAGCCGACACGACCCGGGCGCTTTTGAATGATCTGGGTTTCTCCGGGGATCGCTATATTTACGAGAACAAGTCGCGCAATACGGTTGAAAATGCGGTGTTCTCGAAAGAGCTGGCCCAACCCAAGCCGGGTGAAAAGTGGTTGCTGGTGACCTCCGCTTATCACATGCCGCGTTCTGTCGGCTGTTTTCGCAAGGCCGGTTTCGACGTGATCGCTTGGCCAGTCGATTACAAGACGCGCCTCAACGAAAAACTCTCCATCTATCTGGAGTCACCCAATGACGCTCTGTCGCGCTTCAGCGTGGCAATGCGGGAGTGGGTGGGACTGGCCGCTTACCGGTTCACAGGCAAGACAGATATGTTCCTGCCACAACCCTGATGCCGCAATTCCGCCGTCACTATAAAGCTTTTGTTAACGAAAAAAATTCGTAAGCATTTGATTAGAAATAATTTTTTGAAGTGCGGCGCTGGCACTTTTAACAGATCGCCGCATTTCAGCCGCTTTTCGCCGTTGCTTTTCGCGCTCCACATAGCTATATGATTGGTAACAGTGACGTGATCAAAACCGCTGTTATCCGGACCGATACACAATAGGGTTATGAAAAGTTCCATGGACGAAACCGTTCAAAAATCCTGCTGGGGCGTTACGCTCTGGGCAGTCATTGGGCTCGCCGCTATCATTCTCATGGCCTATCTCTTCTCTGTCTGATCGATGAGGCGCTGCGGATCAGACTGATCCGAAGGCAGCGCGGAAACAGAGCTACGCATTCCGGAAAATTGATGCCGCATTTCGGCAATCCGTTTGCGTTATTCCTTTCCTACACTATCTGATATGAATGTACCGAAACGCGTGTTGTATTCGCTTGCGCATACAACTGTCCTGACAGGGTCAGCGTTACGGTCAAAGCTTGGTCAGTCCTCGCATGTCGGCGGGCTGTAGAAGGTGTGGAATGTTTCTGTCGGTTTTCGATCTCTTCAAGATTGGTATTGGGCCTTCCAGTTCCCATACGATGGGGCCCATGACGGCTGCCCGAATGTTTCTCAATGAGATCATCAGCGGCAACTGGCCTCGGCCTGCGCATTCCAAGATCGTTCGCCTGAAAGCGAGCCTGCACGGTTCGCTGGCTTATACAGGCGTTGGTCATGCGACCGACCGCGCGGTCATACTTGGCCTTTGCGGTTTTCTGCCGGACACAATCGACCCCGATATCATGGATGCGGAAGTAGAGAAGGTTCTGGCGAGCAAGAAAGTGCAGCCGGAAGGCCATCCGGCCTATCAGTTCGATCCGGCGGTCGATCTCGTTCTCGACCGCAAGACGCCGCTTCCCGGCCACGCCAACGGCATGGCATTCTCCGCTTATGACCGTGACGACAATCTCCTGTTGCGCCGTGCATATTTTTCCATTGGTGGCGGCTTTGTCGTCACCGAGGAAGAGTTGAGCCGCGTCCAGCGCAGCGGAGCGAAGCAGGACGACAAGGCCGATGTGCCTTATCCTTTCCGCAATGCCGCCGAGATGCTGGTCATGGCCCATGATAGTGGGCTGTCGATCGCTGAAATGAAGCGCGCTAATGAAGAAGTGCATATGTCGCGTGACGAACTCGACGCAGGACTGGATCGCGTCTGGGGCGCTATGCGCGGCTGTATCGAGCGCGGCCTGAGCCGTGAAGGCATCATGCCCGGCGGGCTGGGCGTTCGTCGTCGTGCGCGGCATATCCATGACAAACTTCAGGATGACTGGCGGAACAATCGCAGCAATCCGCTGCTCGCCAATGACTGGCTGTCGGTCTATGCCATGGCGGTCAACGAGGAAAACGCCTCGGGCGGCAGGGTGGTTACGGCCCCGACCAATGGCGCGGCGGGCGTAGTCCCGGCGGTCCTCCGCTATTATCTGCATTTTCACGACGATGCCGACGAGAAGGGCATACGCGATTTTCTGCTGACCTCGGCAGCTATTGGCGGCGTTATCAAGCACAATGCGTCTATTTCAGGTGCTGAAGTTGGCTGTCAGGGCGAGGTGGGTTCCGCTTCGGCAATGGCTGCTGCCGGACTTGCCGCAGTTCTCGGCGGTTCGCCCGAACAGATCGAAAATGCCGCTGAAATCGCGCTGGAGCATCATCTTGGCATGACGTGCGACCCGGTCGCCGGACTGGTGCAGGTGCCGTGCATCGAACGCAATGCGCTGGGTGCCGTGAAGGCGGTGACCGCTGCGTCGCTGGCAGTGAAGGGCGATGGCAAGCATTTCGTGCCGCTGGATGCCTGCATCGAAACCATGCGCCAGACCGGCCATGACATGAGCGAGCGCTACAAGGAAACCAGTCAGGGCGGTCTTGCTGTGAACGTGGTGGCCTGCTGAGCGCTCGAGCCTGTTCCAAAAGTCGCCCTGTGCGGCTGCAAATGGCAATTTGAAATCTGCTTTCGCATAATCTGAATCGAAAAGTCTACAACTTTTCGGGATTATGCGAGGCTTCCGGTGCTCACGTCCTTGAGTACGCTCCGCTCCGGTACTCGAAAATCACCATTTTCGCACACACACGCCGCTTTTTGATTCAGGCTCTCAATTTTAGGAGAACGCGATTCTTCACGCTTGAAGCGGTCGCGTCCCTTGGTTAAACCGCTTCTATGGCTCTCAATCTCGTCAAGCTTTGTGTCGGTTGCGATAGTATCGAAGATCTCGCAGCCTGGATCGATTTCCGTCTCGCCGAACAGCGGGGCGCTGGGCTTGTGCCCGAACAGACCCACACGACGCGGATGGTGCCAAAACGCATTGATGAGCTGCTTGAAGGCGGTTCGCTTTACTGGGTCATCAAGGGCAATATCCAGTGCCGTCAGCGATTGCTGGATGTCCGACCCTTTACGGATGAGGCGGGCATCAGCCGCTGCCACTTCGTGCTGGAACCGAAGATCGTTCCGACGGAATGGCAACCGCGCCGCGCCTTTCAGGGGTGGCGTTATCTGAGCGACAATGAAGTGCCGCGTGATGAAGCAGCCGGAAAATCGGGCAGAGCGGCACTTCCCGCCGAACTGCGTCAGGAACTGGCCGCACTCGGGCTGCTCTGATTTGAATGTCTTTTAAAACAAAAAGCCCGCCGATCGGCGGACTTTTTCATTTCAAAGTTTGGGAGGTCAATTATTTTCCTTGTCCAGTACCATGTAGTCGAGCGGCAGTTCAGTTGTGTACTTGATCTGCTCCATCGCAAAGGATGACGACACGTCGCGGATTTCGATCTTGCTGATCAGTCGCTTGTAGAAGGCGTCATAGGCCGCAATATCCGGCACTGCGACGCGCAGAAGATAATCGACATCGCCGCTCATGCGGTAGAATTCGATAACTTCGGGGAATTCCTGCACGACTTCCGAGAAGCGCTTGAGCCATTCATGGCTGTGCGAGCTGGTGCGCACCGATACGAAGACCGTCACACGCGCATTGACGCGGATCGGGTCGAGGATCGCCACACGGCGCTTGATGACACCATCTTCTTCAAGCTTCTGGATACGACGCCAGCAAGGCGTTGTGGAAAGGCCAACCTTCTTGGCAACGTCTGCCACTGCCAATGTTGCGTCTTCCTGCAATAAGCGCAGTATTTTTCTGTCGAGCCTGTCCATGCGTTTCCGTTCCCGGTTTTAGAAATCGTTTCCCGAACTTTGCGAGTGTGCGAAACGTCATACCTTATGATGTGCTATCGACAGAAGTTACAGGAAAAATATTCTTATGAAAACCGATCTTGTAAAATTTATTTATCGTCGTTGATGAGGCTTCGGACTTTTGCCTGAACAATAGGCACAACCTCTTCATCGAACCATGGATTGCGCTTCAGCCAGCCACTATTGCGCCAGGAAGGATGAGGGAGCGGCAGCACGATACGTCCGGCCTTGTTGGGCGTTTCAATGAAGTGCCGCCAGTTCTTCACCGTTTCGGTCAGATTGCGCCCGCGATAGTCGGGAAGATGGTAGGCTAACGCATATTGCCCGACCACCAGAACGAACTCCAATTGTGGCATGGCTGCAAAGACACGGTCATGCCATGTCATGCGGCATTCGCGGCGCGGGGGCAGGTCGCCGCCATGTTTGTCATAACCGGGAAAGCAGAAGCCCATGGGAACGATGGCAAACCGGGCAGGATCGTAGAACTCTTCACGGGTCGTTCCGAGCCATTGCCGCAGGCGGTCGCCGGATGGATCGTTGAACGGCAGGGATGTATTATGCACGCGGATACCGGGCGCCTGTCCGCATATGGCAATGCACGCCGTATTGGAGACAATACAGACCGGGTTGGGCTCATGCGGCAGCGGTGGTTGAAACAGCGGCTCATCGCGGCAGATGCGACACGCTTTGATCGACTGACTGAGCGTGTTCAGGTCTTCCATGAAGCTTCGCTCCGGATTTTGGGATGTCGTCATCGGAAATAATTGATGAGGGCAGTGATACGCTCTTTAATATAGTGAGTGAATGCGCTGAAGCTATTGTGCCCGTTCGTCTGAGCGCTGCCATGGTTCGTTTGCGCGTTTTCGCTTTCGCGCGGATTTTCCTTTCGCCATGACGAGGGCTTTTCAAAGCGGCCAGCCCAGATGCCGCGACCATTTTTGCGGGCGTCCGCTTCCTCGCGCTCATAATCGCCATAGGCAATCGCCCAACCCTGTTGGACCATCCAGCTATTCAGATCGGTTTCGCCGAGGTAACAACGCGCCAGATCGCGGCCATAGCGGTCAAAGCCCTCCGTCTCGCACCGAATCGGTGTTCTTCCGATTCTTGCCCGCAAGAAATTGCGAGCCTCCGTGCCGCAATCGTAAAGAATACCGTTTCGCTCGCAGGTCTGCGCCATCTCCGGCGCATCGATGCCCTTCAGGCGAATATGCACCTTGTTTATGATCACCGTATCCCCATCTATCACATAGACGGGGCCGTCGCGCGTTTCGGTCGGACGCTTTTCATCCGGCAGGTATGAAATACCAACGATAATCGCGGAAAAGAACAATAAAGTCAGTATGATGCTGCGAAATCCTCCTATTCCGCTTCGGCGGGTGCCGGAGGTAAATCGCCTCTGCGGGCGCCTATAGGGGCGTCGGTAATTGCGCATGTGATCCGGTTGGTTCCAATCGGTTGTGTCATAGCTGTTCTATTCTATGCGTCCGCCAGACGGAAACAATCGCCATCGCTTTGTTCGATGGGGAGCGCATTTCGATGAGCAACAACAGTGAGTTTGTTGTCAAACGGCAACAGTCTTTACCGTTACTTTAGGTTACAAAGAACTACGGTCATTTTTGCCTATTTCCCGCCACAAAGGGACATCATCCGTCAAGGAAAGGCAGAAGCCGTCAAACAATCAGGAGCGAAGGCTCCCGCAGGATTAGGCAGGAATGAGCAAGAGCGCGTTGTTGCAGAGCAAACCGAATGCAAGCAAGGGAAACCTTGCCGACGCTGCTCCGATTCCTTCCTATGATGGTAAGGCTTTTTTCGGCCAAGATCGGGTCTCAGTCTTGACGAAAAGCATGGCTATTCTGCCTTCAATGAATTATTTCTCCACGATTTGTGCCAACTATTGTGAAAGACCGGCGTTGTGATGCGTAGTCGCAGTTTTTCATATCCTGTTCTTGCCATGGCTGTTGGTTTGGCCATCGCCTGCAACAGTGCCTTTGCTTTTGATCTGAACGACGATTCCGAAAAGTCGCGCAGCCCGTTCGAGCTCTTCAAGTTCGGCTTCTCCGCTTACAAGAACGGTCACAAGGACGAAGCGATCAAGGCGCTGCGTTATGCCGCCGAGCGCGGTCATCAGGGTGCAAAGTGGAAACTGGCCCGCATGTATGCCGATGGCGATGGCGTGGCTGAAAATGACTACGAAGCCTACAAGATTTTCGAGAAGATCGTCCGTGAAGGTTCCGAACCCGGTTCCGAGAACGATTCCTATGTGGCTGATGCGCTGGTTGCGCTCGCTGGATATGTGAAGCGTGGCATTCCGGGTACGCCGGTGCGCGCTGATCTGGGTGTCGCCCGCGATCTTTATGTGCAGGCCGCATCGAATTTCGGCGATTCTGCTGCCCAGTTCGAGCTTGGCAAGATGCTCCTGTCCGGTGAGGGCGGAGAGCGCAATTCGGTTCAGGCCGCACGCTGGTTCCAGCTGGCTGCGAACAAGGGCAATGTCAGTGCTCAAGCCATGCTTGGAAACATGCTGTTTCAGGCTGGCAAGACCGTGCGCGGGCTGGCCTTCATGACGGCTGCCTCTGAGCGTTGCGCAGCCGAGGATTGCACCTGGATACGCGAAATGCAGGAACAGGCTTTCTCGATTGTCGGTGAAGCGGATCGCCGGAACGCTGTCGCTCTTGCCAGCGATATGACCACCAAGGGCTCGTTCTAAGCTTCTTTCGTCTTAAACCGACAGCGTGACCGTAACCGGTACGTGGTCAGACGGCTTTTCCCAGGCGCGAACGTGCTTTTCAATATCGGTCGATACGAAACGATTGGCCGCTTCTGGCGACAGCATCAGATGATCGATGCGGATGCCATTGTTTTTCTGCCAGGCGCCTGCCTGATAATCCCAGAATGAATAGATACCGTCATCGTCGGTCGCCGCGCGAATAGCCTCGGTGAAACCGAGATTTTCCAGCTTGCGAAACGCCTGCCGCGATTGCGGCTGGAACAATGCATCGCCAAGCCATGCCTGCGGGTTCTTCGCGTCCTGTGGTTCGGGAATGACATTATAGTCGCCAGCCAGCACAAGCGGCTCTTCAAGCGCCAGACGATCTTTCGCCCAGGCTTCCAGACGCTGCATCCAGGAGAGCTTGTAGGGAAATTTCTCGGTATCGATCGGGTTGCCGTTGGGCAGATAGAGCGACACGACGCGGATGACGCCTTTATCGGTCGAATAAACGCCCTCTATGAAGCGCGCCTGTTCATCGCTGTCATCGCCGGGCAGGCCGCGATTGATCTCGTCGGGTGACTTCTTGGAAAGAAGTGCGACGCCGTTGAAGCCTTTCTGGCCATGGGTCTCGACGTGATAGCCAAGCGCCTCAATCTCAAGCCGGGGGAACTGCTCGTCCACCGACTTGATTTCCTGCAAACAGGCGATATCGGGCGAAGACTCCTTCAACCAATGCTGAAGGTTCTCGATGCGGGCCTTGACGCCGTTGATATTCCACGTAGCGATCTTCATGGCTCAATGATTAGGCGCTTGAGCGGGTGAGGGCAAGCACGGCGCTGGCCTCATCACAGAAATTGCAGCTTTGCGCATATTTCGATGCTGTGCGCATTTGTATTGCCGCCCTTGCGTTCCTATCTCGGACTCATTGGAGCCAGACAGGAGATAACAATGTTCGACGCCAAGAAACTTCTCGACCAGTTTTTGGGATCGCAGGTACCAGGCATGTCGGGGAGTGTGAAGGACAAAGCCGGGCAGGTCGGTGATCTCGCCAAGAAGAACCCGCTTGCCACCGGCGCTATCGCTGCCGCAGTTCTTGGCACCAAGACGGGCCGCAAGCTGGCCGGTAATGTCGCTACTGTTGGCGGCATCGCAGCCATCGCTGGTCTCGGCTATCTGGCCTACAAGAATTACAAGTCCGGCCAGTCGCCGCAAACGGCGGAACAGCCGGTTGCCAAGGAGCAGGAGCTTCTTCCGCCGCCGCCTGCCGATTCGCCGTTTCATCCGCAGTCGCCGGCCATGAGCAACAGTTTCGCCCTGACGCTGATCCAGGCGATGATTGCCGCAGCCAAGGCAGACGGTCATATCGATGATGCGGAACGTGCACGTATCATGGAGAAGCTTCAGATTTCTGGCCTTGATGACGAGGCGGAAGCGTTTTTCCAGAAAGAACTGGCAGATCCGGTCGATCTCGACGCGCTGGTCGCTGCCGCTCAGACGGAAGAGCAGAAAGTGGAGCTTTACACTGCTTCGCGTCTGGCCATCGATCCCGATAGCCGGGCGGAGCGCGGTTATCTCGATATGCTGGCCGGACGCCTGGGTCTGCCGGATGCGCTGGTGGACCATATCGATACCACGGTCGCTTCGGTCAAAGTCTGACAAAACAAAACCGGCTGCCATGAGGCAGCCGGTTTATTTTCACGTTATGCGTTTCGGTTCGATTAAATCGCGAAGCTCGTGCCGCAGCCGCAAGACGCAGTCGCGTTCGGGTTGCGGATCTGGAACGATTGGCCCATCAGATCGTCAACGAAATCGATTTCCGATCCATCCATGTAAGGAACCGAGATCGAATCGATCAGAACTTTCGCCCCGAGCTTTTCAATGACGATGTCGTCCTCGGTCTGTTCATCGACCAGATCGTATTTGTAGGAAAAACCGGAGCAGCCGCCGCCTTCGACAGAAACGCGCAGCGCGGTCTTGTCCGGTTCGGAATTGAGAATCTTAGCGATCCGCTTTGCGGCGGAATCGGAAACGGTAATGCCTGTCATCGGTCTCGTCCGTTTGCAGTTGCTGGGCCAGAGCGGGATTTTCCCCGGCTGCCCGTTATCGCAGACTTGCCTTCATATTCCTCTGATAGCTATGAACGCTACCAATAGAAGTCAATGTCAGCATGAATATAGTGTAATCATATTACAGTGAAGGATGCATCGCAATGTCGCTGGAAGGAATAGGCTTTGGTTATCGTGAGCGCGCGCCCTATGCCTGCGATCCGATCTCAAGCCGTGGGCGGCTGGTGCCGGAACCGGAAAGCCCGACACGCACCCCGTTTCAACGCGACCGCGACCGCATCATCCATTCTACCGCCTTTCGCCGTCTGAAGCACAAGACGCAGGTTTTCATTGCGCATGAAGGCGACCATTACCGCACGCGGCTGACGCATACGATTGAAGTGGCGCAGATTGCGCGTGCGCTGGCCCGTGCGCTGCGGCTGGATGAAGATCTCGCCGAAGCCGTCGCGCTGGTGCATGATTTTGGACACACGCCTTTTGGCCATACCGGTGAGGATGCGCTCAACGAACGCATGAAGGATTACGGTGGCTTTGATCACAACGCCCAATCGCTCCGTATCGTTACCAAGCTTGAGCATCGCTATGCGGATTTTGACGGTCTCAACCTGTCCTGGGAAACGCTGGAAGGGCTGGTGAAGCACAATGGCCCGCTGGTCGGACCATATGCCGTGCATTCGGATGAGCCGGTGCCGCAACCCATCCTCGATTTCAACGAACGCTACGATCTGGAACTGGGGCGCTTTGCCAGTCTGGAGGCGCAATGTGCGGCGATTGCCGACGACATCGCCTATAACGCCCATGATATCGATGACGGCCTGCGCGCGGGCCTGCTGACGCTTGAGGCGCTGGATGAAGTGCCCCTGACCAAGCGGCTGCTCGATGTGGTGCGCGGGCGCTATCCCAATCTTGATGCCGTGCGCACCGGCCATGAACTGGTTCGCAGGCAGATCACCATCATGGTCGAGGATGTTATCGCCGAAGCCC
This sequence comes from Brucella sp. 22210, assembly GCF_052045675.1. Taxonomy (NCBI): domain Bacteria; kingdom Pseudomonadati; phylum Pseudomonadota; class Alphaproteobacteria; order Hyphomicrobiales; family Brucellaceae; genus Brucella; species Brucella sp. 22210. The sequence continues at coordinate 154,354 of NZ_JBQEPD010000009.1, read as the reverse complement.
AGCGCCGTCTGGCGGCGGCGCAGCCGCAAAGCATTGCCGATATCCATGCCCAGTCGCAGTCGCTGGTAGCGTTTTCACCCACGATGCGCGACGAGGAAAAGGTGCTGAAGCGGTTTCTGTTCAAAAACCTCTATTTCCATAACAGCGTCGTGCTGCGCCGACAGGCGGCAGACAAAATTGTGCAGGACTTGTTCGACGCCTGTTTTGCTGATCCGTCGATCATGCCGCCCGAATGGCAGTCCGACTGTGAAACGCTGGATATCCCGTCGCGCGCGCGCCGTGTCGCCGACTATCTGGCGGGTATGACTGATAATTTTGCCGTGCGCGAACACCGACGATTGTTTGACCATACCCCCGATTTAGCTTAATCGGAGCCAAACGAAGTGATTGCGAGGCTGAAAGGCCGTCTGCAACACAACTATCTAATAGAACGAGCCGACTCTGGAACACGCAGTCAAAATTCCAGACGAAAGCCTGACAGGACAGACCATGAATATCTTCGCAGATTTCGACGCACGTATCAAAAAGACGTTGCAAGATATTGATCTGAAACCGAAAGATGGCGGTGAACTCGATCTTTCTCGCGTTGGCGTCGAGCCGCCGCGCGATGCGACCCATGGCGATATCGCGACCAATGCGGCCATGGTTCTTTCCAAGGCTGTTGGTCAGAACCCGCGCGAACTTGCGGTGCGTATCGCCGAAGCCTTGAAGAATGACGACGATGTCGAAACGGTCGATGTAGCCGGTCCGGGCTTCATCAATCTGCGTCTGAAGGCTAGCTACTGGCAGCGCGAGCTTGCCGCGATGCTCAATGAAGGCACGGATTTCGGTCGCTCCAAGCTTGGTGCGGGCAATAAGGTCAATGTCGAATATGTTTCGGCCAACCCGACCGGCCCGATGCATGTCGGTCATTGCCGCGGCGCCGTTGTCGGCGACGTGCTGGCCAACCTGCTGAAATTCGCAGGCTATGACGTCGTCAAGGAATATTACATCAACGATGCTGGCTCGCAGATCGACGTGCTCGCAAGCTCCGTGATGCTGCGTTATCGCGAAGCGCTGGGCGAAATCATCGGTGAAATTCCGGCTGGCCTCTATCCGGGCGATTATCTCGTGCCGGTGGGGCAGGCGCTCGCAAAGGAATATGGCACGAAGCTTCTGGAAATGCCGGAAGCTGAAGCGATGGCTATCGTCAAGGAAACCACCATCAATGCCATGATGGCGATGATCCGCGCTGATCTGGAAGCGCTGAACGTCCATCACGATGTGTTCTATTCCGAACGTCAGCTGCACGCCGACCATGCCCGTGCGATTCGCAATGCAATCAACGATCTGACGCTGAAGGGCCATGTCTATAAGGGCAAGATACCGCCGCCGAAGGGCCAGCTGCCGGAAGATTGGGAAGATCGCGAACAGACCCTGTTCCGCTCGACCGAAGTGGGTGACGATATCGACCGTCCGCTGATGAAGTCTGACGGCACATTCACCTATTTTGCGGCCGACGTTGCCTATTTCAAGGACAAGTACGACCGCGGCTTCAACGAGATGATTTACGTGCTGGGCGCCGATCATGGCGGCTATGTGAAGCGTCTTGAAGCCGTTGCGCGTGGCGTTTCCGACGGCAAGGCCAAGCTCACCGTGCTGCTCTGCCAGTTGGTAAAGCTCTTCCGCGACGGCGAGCCGGTGCGCATGTCGAAGCGTTCGGGTGAATTCATCACCTTGCGCGATGTGGTCGACGAAGTGGGCCGCGATCCGGTGCGTTTCATGATGCTTTACCGGAAAAACGACGCGCCGCTCGATTTCGATTTTGCGAAAGTCACCGAACAGTCCAAGGACAATCCGGTGTTCTACGTGCAGTACGCATCTGCGCGTTCGCACTCGGTTTTCCGTCAGGCTGCCGACCAGCTGGGCCTTGCCGATCTGGATCGTGTTGCCATGGCCGCACAGTTCGACAAGCTGACCGACGAGAGCGAAATTGCACTGGTTCGCAAGCTTGCAGAATATCCGCGTCTGATCGAAGCAGCGGCGATCCATCAGGAGCCGCATCGTCTTGCTTTTTACCTGTTTGACCTTGCCAGCGCGTTCCATTCGCAATGGAATAAGGGCACAGAGAACCCGGACTTACGTTTTATTAAGGTTAACGATCCAGACTTGTCACTAGCCAGGCTAGGGCTGGTACAGGTTGTTTCCGATGTTCTGACGTCCGGATTGACGATCATCGGGGCTGACGCTCCGACGGAAATGCGCTAGGATTGATGGACTGACCGGGAGCTCGTTAAGTCAAACGAAGCTCTTGAATGCGGTAGATCAAGTCTAAAAAGAGAAGACCGGGATGAACTGAAGGTGTTGGTTTATCCCGTTCTGGTCTTTCGGCGTAGGAAACTACCGTCAACTTTTGCCCACATTGCCTCGCTAATAAGCAATGTAAAGTGACGTCTTGCGGCGTCCAGGGTTTGAGTTAGGAACACACCATGACGGACAGCAGTGCAAATCCCCGTAATTACGGCGAGCGTCCGCTGCACGAAGACGATCCGCTGATGGAACTGTCGCGAATCGTGGACTTTGGCACGCCTCAAGGTGATCATTCCGCTTGGAACGAGCGCCAATCTCACGACCGGCCCGAGCCTGACTTTGATCCGGCGCTTGACCTTGAACGCGAGCTTCTCGGCGACTTTGACAATTACGCGCAGCCGGTAAGTCACAATCAGCCTGTCGAGCCTGAGCCGGAAGTTGCTCAGGACCAGCGCTATAGCGAACAGTATTATCGTGGCGCGGAACCGCTGGCGCACGAAGAAGACCTTGCTTCTGCTTTGGAAGAAGAACTCGACCTGCATCTGGATAATGGAGCATCCGTTCCAGCGCCTGAACTGGACGACTTCGAAGACGTCGAACGCACCGAGCCTGTTCAGCAGTTCGATTATGCCGATTATTCGAATGCGCGTGATTCGTATGGCGACCCTTATGCGGCAGCGCAAAGCTCGGCCTATGATAATCACGAATCGCCGGATAGTGCGCAGGGAGGTCATACAGCCGACCACGGCGCATATGATCCGACGATCTATCAGCCGGCTATCGAGCCGCACGAAGAATCCTATCTGACGCAGACCGCGCAAAGCCGTGACTGGGATGTACAGGCTGTTGAACCTGCAACGCCGTCTTATGGCGCTGAGCCTGCCCATCAGTCCATGTCGCTTGAAGACGAGCTGGAAAACCTACTGTTCGGTGACGAGCCGCAGCCAGCCTCCGCGAACGACAGCGCCTATGGCTATCAGCAAGAGCCAGTATCCTATGCGCCGCAGGCCGCTGCATACGAGCCGCAGGAGGCTGCATCCTACGCATCCGCTGCATCGGATCATGGCTATGCGACAGAGGAAGAGGCTGAGCCCGCATTTGACGATTTTCAGCTCGATGAACTGCATTTGGACGAGCAGGCCTTCGAACAGCCGCATCAGCCCTTAGAAGCTGCTGCGCCTGCGCAGGAAGCCGCCGCCCGCACGGAGCCATCTGGCTATCCCTATTACACCCGTGGCAATTTCGCTTCGGGCGTTGTCGCGCAGATGCCGACGGTAACCGCGCATGCGGGTGAGGCGGAAGCGCCTTACGCTGCTTCCAGTACCTTTGCCGGTTCGGAGCAGGCTTCAAACGAAGTTGCAGCGCAGGAGGACGACTTCTCCTTCGACGATGATTTCTCATTCGATGCCGCTGCATTCTCCGCAACGACAGCAGCGGAAGGCACGGACGACGATCTGTCGGATCTCGATGAGCTGAGCCTGAGCGAAGACGACTTCGGTTTCGAGCCTTCCGGCGATTACTCCGAATCGGAAGTCCTCAAGGCGACCGACGAAGAATTGCTCGGCGGCGATGATTTCTTCAACGAAGACGATCTCGATCTGCATGATGACAATAGTGCAGCCGCAGCCGCGCCTGCCTATGCTCATGCAGTGCTTTCGGATGAGGATTATCGCCCGACCACGTCGATGCCGCATTTCGCAGCTGCACAGCAGGCCGCCAGTGCACCTGCACCGGACGTTGAAACGCTGAGCGTTGCCGAAAACAAGGTTGAGCAGACCCATTCCCTCGATCTGCCGGAAGTCAATTACGGTGAAGAGGAAACCGCTGCTGGTCTTGGCGATCTCGAAGCTGAATTTGCCGAGGTCTTCAATACGGTTGGCGTTGATGAGTTGAACACGCCTACCGAAGCGCAGAGCGAAGCCGACAAGGCCTTTGAGGATATTTTCCGCGAAAGCGCATCCAGCTATCTGCCGAATGCCGGTGTTGCTGCAGGTGCTGCAACAGTTGGCCTCGGCGCAGCCGTTGCCGCCGCTGCAAGCTCTTATGGTCGCTCGCAGCCGCGCCAGACTGGCGATTATAATGCAGGCGAACAGGCTGGCAGCGAAGACGATTTCTACAATCATTGGGCCGCCCAGGGCGCGCAGACCGTCGAAGGCGGCGACTATGGCGCACGTGCCGCCATGCAGCCGGAAGACGATCTTGGCAAAGCGTCGGAAGCCTATCGCAATCGCCCGGTTCGTGGCCGTCGCGGCCTGATTCTGGCCAGCGTTGCCGGTGCCGTCGTATTGCTCGGTGGTATCGGATATCATTTCATGGGCGGTGGTTCGCAGGAGCCGGTCGTCATTCATGCCGACAACCAGCCGATCAAGATGCAGCCGGAAAACCCCGGCGGTGCAACGGTCCCGAATCAGGACAAGGCGGTTTACGATCGCGTTGCCGGTACGTTGCCGAACAATCCGGAACAGAAATCACTGATCACCTCGGGTGAAGAGCCAGTCGATATTTCCGGTACGGACGACAATGAAGCCATGACTGATACGCCGGACTCATCGGCTGAAAACGGTCAGGCCAATGCTGGCGCTCAAAATGGACAGAACGCGCAAGAAAATGCGCCTTTGATCCAGCCTCGCGAAGTTGAAACCATGATTGTTCGCCCGGATGGCACGATCATGCAGCCGGAACGCGCTCCGGAACCGGCAGCACCGCAGACGGCCAACAACAGTGTGCAGCCTTCGGCACAGCCATCCGCTCCGGCTGGTGGTGACGAAATCGCGGCAATCGCTTCGGGTAGTGCTTTGCCAGCACCGACCGCAACTGCACCGCAGGCCCAGCAGCCAGCGGCACAGGCGCCTGTCGCTCAGGCACCGGCTGCAGAAACGCCGCGCCTCCCGGCACATGCTCCGGTTGTTCCTTCGCGTCCAGCTGAACAGCCGGTCAACATCGTGGGCAACGTTCCGCAGCGTACGCAGACGCAGGCGCCTGCCGCAGCTGCTCCCGTTGCTAACCAGCAGGTTGCATCGGCTGCCGGTGGCGCTGCTGGTGCAGGTGGATATTTCATCCAGATCGCATCCCAGCCTTCCGCTGAACTGGCGCAGAAGTCCTATGCCAACATGGCGCAGAAATATGCCAATGTGATCGGCGGACGCGGCGTGGATATCAAGCGCGCCGACATTCCGGGCAAGGGCACCTACTACCGCGTCCGCGTTCAGGCTGGTTCGCGTGATGATGCCAATGCGCTGTGCGGTCGCTTGAAGTCGGCTGGCGGCAGCTGTCTCGTAACGCGCTGAGCCATAACAACAGACAAGAACAGGGCGGCTTGAGCCGCCCTTTTCATATGCACTATCGAGCGCATGGAATTTTAGTTAGAACAACTATCTAAGTGGCGGAAAATACGAGGGATATTCGCATGAAACAGTGCAAGGCATGGATTGCCGGTGTGTCGGGTACAAAGCTTACACCGGATGAGGTTGCCTTTTTCCGCGATGAAAGGCCTTGGGGGTTCATTCTGTTCGCCCGCAATGTCGAAAGTCTTGAACAGGTTGCCGAGCTGACCGCGCATATGCGCGATGTGACGGGCCGCGATCAGACGCCGGTTTTCATCGATCAGGAAGGCGGGCGCGTGCAGCGTCTGCGTCCACCGCTTGTGCCGAATTATCCGTCCGCTGGAGAGATTGGTGCGATCTTTGCGCGCGACCGCGAAGCAGGCCTGCGCGCCGCATGGCTGCACGCACGTTTGCATGCCTTCGATCTTTTGAAAGTTGGCGTCACCTCCGACTGCTTGCCGGTTCTCGACGTGCCCGTTGAGGGCGCGCATGATGTGATTGGCGCGCGCGCTTATTCCAAGAACCCGCATGCGGTGGCCGAGATGGGCCGCGCCGCTGCCGAGGGTCTGCTGGCTGGCGGTGTCTTGCCGGTCATGAAACACATGCCGGGCCATGGCCGTGCCTTCGCGGATACGCATAAGGAACTGGCCCGCGTGAGCGCGCCGCTGAGCGAATTGCTGGCGCATGATTTCGTGCCGTTCAAGGCGCTGAATGATCTGCCCATGGCCATGACGGCGCATGTCGTGTTCGATGCGCTCGACCCAAAGCGTCCGTCCACTTTGTCGCCGACCGTGATCAACACGATCATTCGTGAAGTGATTCAGTTCGACGGTCTGATCATGAGCGACGATATTTCGATGAAGGCGCTTTCGGGTGAACTGGGCGATATCGCCGAGGGCATCATCGGTGCAGGCTGCGATATCGTTCTTTATTGCGCAGGCGTGATGGAAGAGCTGGTACAGGTTGCTGCCCGGGTGCCAGTGCTCGAAGGCAAATCGAAGCGCCGCGCTGATCTGGCCGAAGTCTATGCCGGTGATCCGGACCTCTCCGATGAGGCTGAACTGCGCGCCGAATTCAATGGCATGTTCGAAGCGATAGCGTAATCGTTAAAACTTGTTAAACTGCACATATGCGCCGCCCGGCCTGTCCGGGCAGCGTGAGTGACGATTGCGCATCGAGAGGCTAGCGGCTTGGCAGCATCAGGAACCAACACAGACGGAAAAGACGGCACGCTCGTGCCGATGGATTCGCTGTGGCAAAGCGATGCCGAAAGAGCTTTAAGCGAACCATCATTGCTGATCGACGTGCAGGGCTTTGAAGGCCCTCTCGATCTTCTTCTGCATCTGGCGCGCAACCAGCGTGTCGATCTGGCGCGTATTTCCGTTCTGGCGCTGGCCGAGCAATATCTCGAATTCGTCGAGCGGGCCCGGGCAGTCCGGCTTGAGCTTGCCGCCGACTATCTCGTCATGGCGGCGTGGCTCGCTTATCTGAAATCCAAGCTGCTTATTCCCAAGCAGCAGGGTGATGATGGCGAGACCGGCGAGGAGCTTGCGGCATCCCTGCAATTCCGCCTGAAAAGGCTGGAAGCAATGCGCGATGCCGCAGCCGCTCTGGTCAATCGCAACCGGCTGGGACGCGATGTCTTCGCACGCGGTATGCCGGAAGTGGTGATGGTCGACCGCGCCAGCCAGTTTTCCGCAACACTCTACGATCTGCTGACGGCCTATGCCTCGCAGCGCCAACGGCAGGCGGTGTCTCATGTTCAGATCACCAAACGCTCCGTTTGGTCACTGCAGGAGGCGCGGGTCGCACTGGTGCGTCTGATGGGCGGCGATATTGAGGACTGGATTTCACTCGACCGTTTTCTGATCGACTATGCGCTGTCGCCGCAGGAGAGGGCGTCGGCACTGGCAAGCTCCTTTGCCGCCAGTCTGGAACTGGTGCGGGAGGGCAAGCTGGAAGTCCGCCAGAATGCGCCATTCGAGCCGATTTATATGCGGGCCAAGCCCGGTTTAAGCGAATTTGACGAGGACGAAGATGTCTGAGGCGGAACGCCAGCTGGCGGAATTCGATATGGATAATGAATTTGAGGAAGCACAGCTTCCGGCAAGTGGGCTGGCTGATCTGGCGCGTATCGTCGAAGCGATCATTTTTGCTTCCGCCGAACCGGTGTCGGAGCGCGCACTTCAGGAGCGTTTGCCGCCCAATGCCGAGCTTGCCCCGATTTTGCAGCATCTCCAGAAGGTTTATGAGTCGCGCGGCGTGCATCTCGTGCAGGTCGGTGCGGCCTGGGCATTCCGCACCGCGCCGGATCTGGCCTTCCTGATGAGCCGTGAAGCGGTGCAGCAGCGCAAGCTGTCGCGCGCTGCAATGGAAGTGCTGGCGATCATTGCCTATCACCAGCCGGTCACCCGCGCCGAACTGGAAGATATTCGTGGCGTCGAAACATCGAAAGGCACGCTTGACGTGCTGATGGAAACCGGCTGGATCAAGCTGCGCGGACGTCGCCGCACGCCGGGCCGCCCGGTGACATATGGCACGACGGAATCGTTCCTCGATCATTTCGGATTGCCGGAAATCCGCGATCTTCCGGGGCTGGAAGAACTGCGCGGGGCAGGGCTTCTGTCCGCCCGTATGCCTTCAAGTTTTGCCGTTCCGGTACCGAATATCGACCCGGATGAGCTGACGGATGAGGAAGAGCCGCTCGAGGATATCGATCTCGAAGACCTGGGTTTGTTGGCCCCCAAGGGTTAAGTCAGCGATCGACTTCCTTATCATCCACAATTTGCTGCACATAAAGAGGACACATGCGACGAATAAAATCGTCACATCTGCCTTCACAGCTATACTTCCGTTTGAAAGATTGCTTGAAAGCGCTTAAATCACTATCGACATTGCAGGAACAGGCTGCGTTTAAGCGGCGATGAGAGGAATGAAATGGGTAGCTTTTCCATCTGGCACTGGCTGATCGTTCTAGCGGTTGTGCTGCTTCTTTTTGGCCGCGGCAAGATTCCCGAGCTGATGGGTGACGTTGCCAAGGGCATCAAGAACTTCAAGCAGGGAATGAACGACGAAGACGCAGCCAAGGACGCCCGGGACGATGGTCGCACGATCGACGCCAAGGCGGAAGAAACCGTCAACGACGTCAAGAAAACCACCAAGTCCTGATCTATCGGATCAAGAATGCTGCGTGTCAAAACGGATACGCAGCATGTTTGCCATCTGTAAAAGTGCGGTTTTCCGCCGAAAGACGGGACACGCGCGCAGTGCGCGGGGTATAAAATGCTCGATGTCGGTTGGTCTGAATTGCTGGTCATTGCGATCGTGATGATCGTTGTTGTCGGCCCCAAGGATTTGCCGAAGATGCTTAGAGCCTTCGGCAAGGCGACCGCGCGCATGCGCGCGACTGCCAACGAGTTTCGCAACCAGTTCAACGAAGCCTTGAAAGAGGCGGAGCTGGAAGACGTCAAGAATATCATCGACGAAACACGCAAGCTCGATCCACGCTCCAAGCTTACTCAGGTTTTCGATCCGATTCGAAGTGCAGGTGAAGACCTGAAATCGAGCATCAAATCCTCGACTTCCATGTCTCCGGCGACACCCGATACGGTTGCAGAAGTGACTACGCCGGTCGACGCGAGCGGAACGCCCGTTCCTGTAGCCACGCCTGTTCAGTCTGAAGCGGTTGCAGAAAAACCTGCAAAGGCGCCGCGCGCTCCACGCAAGACAGCAGCAAAAGCAGCGCCTAAAGCTGCGGTAGCGAAAGCTGAACCCGCTGCGCCGAAGGCTGTAAAGGCCAAGGCGGCGACAGCAAAGCCAGCGGCTGCCAAGCCTGCTGCCGCAAAAACGGCTGCTCCGAAAACGGTTACGGCGAAACCCGCACCGAAGAAAGTTGCTCCGGTTAAAACAGCGGACGCATCCAAGCCAGCTGCCGAAAAGGCGGTTGCTCCTGCCAAAAAGACCACCAAGAAGACAGGAACCAAAGCGTGACCCGTGACGAGGATGAAATCGAGCAGAGCTCAGCGCCCTTGCTTGAACACCTGATCGAACTGCGCCGCCGCCTTATCTGGGCAATCCTGGCATTTTTCGTGGCATTTGCAGTTTGCTTCGCATTCGCAAAGCACCTCTTCAATCTGCTTGTCGTGCCCTACCAGTGGGCCATCGACTGGGCAGGCATGGACCGTTCCAAGGCGGAGCTGATCTATACTGCGCCGCAGGAGTTCTTCTTCACGCAGGTGAAGGTGGCGATGTTCGGCGGGATTGTGCTCGCTTTCCCGATCATCGCGGCGCAGATCTACAAGTTTGTTGCGCCGGGGCTCTATAAGCATGAGCGCATGGCTTTCCTGCCATTCCTCATTGCATCACCGATTTTGTTCCTGCTCGGCGGCGCGCTCGTCTATTTCTTCTTCACCCCGATGGTGATGTGGTTCTTCCTGGCCATGCAGCAGACGGGTGGCGCTGGCGAAGTGCAGATTTCGCTTTTGCCGAAGGTTTCGGAATATCTGAGCCTCATCATGACGCTCATTTTCGCTTTCGGTCTGGTGTTCCAGTTGCCGGTCGTCACAAGCCTCATGGCGCGTGTTGGCCTCGTGACTTCGGCTGGCCTGAAGGACAAGCGTAAATATGCGATTGTGATCGCCTTCATCGTGGCAGCTGTTCTGACACCGCCCGATCCGGCGAGCCAGATCGGTCTTGCCTTGCCGACGATCCTTCTCTACGAGATTTCCATTATCGTGGCTCGTATGATCGAGAAGAAGCGCGACGAAGCAGAGAACGCAAAAGAAGCTGAAAACGACGCTTCTTCCTCCTGATCGTAGACTACGATTTCCGCTGGCCGCAGTCTTTGCGGCCCGCTTCTGTTCAATTTCACGAAACGGCTTTTCCCATGCTCGACATCAAATGGATTCGCGAAAACCCTGAAGACCTCGACAAGGCGCTTGCAAAGCGCGGGGCAGGGCCGCTCTCGTCCGAATTGATCGCGCTCGACGAAAAGCGTCGCGAAAATGTCGGCAAGGTTCAGGCTGCGCAGGAGCGCCGCAATGCCGCTTCGAAAGAAATCGGCAAGGCGATGGCTGAAAAAGACGCCGCCACTGCCGACAAGCTGAAAGCGGAAGTCAGTGAGCTCAAGAATTTTCTTGCTGAGGCAGAAGAAGAAGAGCGCCGTCTGGTCAAGAAATTGAATGACGTCCTGTCGACGATCCCGAATGTTCCGCTTGGCGATGTGCCGCTTGGCAAGGACGAAGCCGACAATGTCGAGATTCGTCGTGTCGGTAATCAGCGTAATTTCTCTTTCCAGCCGAAAGAGCACTATGAGCTGGGCGAAGCGCTCGGCCTGATGGATTTCGAACGCGCGGCGAAAATCGCCGGTGCGCGCTTCACCATCCTGAAGGGTGGTCTGGCACGCCTCGAACGTGCGCTCGGACAGTTCATGCTTGATCTGCATACGACCCAGCATGGCTACATGGAGGTGATGCCTCCATTATTGGTCAACGACAAATCTGTCTATGGAACGGGTCAACTCCCAAAGTTCTCGGAAGATCTTTTTCGAACTGCGGACCAAGAGAATCTCGAAAGGGATTTAAAAGAACATTATGATGCGGCTTGGGATGTTGCTCAACAAGCTATTGCACGTGAACCATATAGAAGCTCCAACGAGATACTTGGGTCGCTTCGGACACACATGAAGTCGCCAGAGAAAGTTTCATTTGGCTTGGGTGATAATCCTAGCCGCCGCTGGCTGATTCCGACGGCGGAAGTGCCACTGACGAATCTGGTCGCGGACGAAATCGTCGATGTGAAGACCCTGCCGCAGCGCTACACCGCGCTGACGCCTTGCTTCCGTTCGGAAGCCGGTTCCGCCGGTCGCGATACGCGCGGCATGCTGCGCCAGCACCAGTTCCTGAAAGTGGAAATGGTATCGATCACCGATGCAGACAGCTCGGTTGCCGAACATGAACGCATGACGGCCTGCGCCGAAGAAGTGCTGAAGCGTCTTGAGCTGCCGTTCCGCACTGTCGTACTCTGCACCGGCGATATGGGCTTCGGAGCGCAGAAGACCTACGACATCGAAGTCTGGCTGCCGGGTCAGAACACTTATCGCGAAATCTCCAGCTGCTCGGTCTGCGGTGATTTCCAGGGCCGCCGCATGAACTCCCGCTATCGTCCGGAAGGCGAGAAGTCGACGCGCTTTGTCCACACCCTTAACGGGTCTGGCGTTGCAGTCGGTCGCGCGCTCATCGCCGTCATGGAAAATTACCAGCAGGAAGATGGCAGCATTCATATTCCTGAAGCACTGCAGCCCTACATGGGCGGTCTCACGCGCATTGAAAAGGCTGCGTGATTCAGGATTTCAACAATTAGGACAGGAGTGAAGACGTGCGAATTTTGCTGACGAACGATGATGGTATCCACGCTGAAGGCCTCGCAGTTCTGGAGCGAATCGCACGACAGCTCTCGGACGATGTCTGGGTTGTTGCACCGGAAACCGACCAGAGCGGTCTTGCGCATTCGCTGACCCTCTCGGAGCCGCTGCGTCTGCGCCAGATCGACGACACTCATTTCGCGTTGCGCGGCACGCCGACCGATTGCGTTATCATGGGTGTCCGTCACGTTCTGCCGGGCGCGCCGGATCTTATCCTGTCCGGCGTCAATTCCGGTGCGAATATTGCAGACGACGTGACCTATTCCGGCACCGTGGCCGGTGCAATGGAAGGCACGCTGCTCGGCATCCGCTCCATCGCTCTGTCGCAGGAATATGATTACGAAGGCGACCGCCGGATCGTTCCTTGGGAAACGGCTGAGACCCATGCACCAGACCTCATTCGTAAGCTGGTCGCTGCCGGTTGGCCGGAAGGCGTTCTGCTGAACCTTAATTTCCCGAATTGCGGCGCTGATGAAGTGCAGGGCAAACGCGTGACGGCGCAGGGCAAGCTTAGCCATGATGCGCGTCTCGACGAGCGCCGCGACGGTCGCGGTTTCCCGTATTTCTGGCTGCGTTTCGGTCGCGGCAAGGCTCCGGTCGCCGACGACAGTGATCTTGCAGCCATTCGTTCGGACTGCATCTCGGTCACGCCGTTGCACCTTGATCTGACCGCGCATAAGGTTCGTGCAGAACTGAGCACAGCGCTCGGTCTTGAAGCTTGAAGCGGGGGGAAGCATGAGGCAGGCAACGTCTGAGCGGCCAAGGCTTTCGGACCGGGAAGGATTTGCATCCTTCGTCTTGCGCATGCGCGCGCGCGGCATTGATGATCCGCGCCTCTTTGCAGCCATTGAAGCAACGCCACGCCAGAGCTTTCTTGCTTCGGCGTGGTCGCATCTTGCCTATAGCACCCGCACCGCGCCGCTCGATTGCGGTGAATATATCGAAGGTATTGACGATCAGGCGCGTGTGCTGGCAGCGCTCAAGCTGGAACCGGGTCATCGCGTGCTGGAAATCGGTACGGGGTCGGGCTTTACCGCCGCCGTCATGTCATCGCTATCGGGCCGCGTGACGACGGTGGAGCGTTATCGCAAACTTTGCGATCACGCCTTGCAGCAGTTTGTTTCGCTCAAGCGTGAAAACATCATGGTCAAGCATGCTGATGGACGCCATGGCATGCCGGGTGGTCCGTTCGACCGAATCATTCTTTGGCTGGCTTGCGAAGAAGTCCCGCGCCATTTCGTGGAATTGCTCGCGACGCACGGTGTACTCATCGCGCCGATCGGTCCCGGCGACGGCGAACAGATCGTGACGCGAATCTCGAAGGTCGGTAGCCGCTTCGAGCAGGAAAACCTGATGGTTGTTCGCTATCAGCCCTTCATCGAAGGCGTTTCTTCGGTTCTTTAGAGCACATCCCGAAAAGTGTGAAACGGGTTTCGGATGAGATGTGCGTTTCAATAAACATTTAGAGCGCCGATCTGATTGAATCAGATCGGCGCTCTAAATTGCCATTTTCTAATCTTACCATGCCATCCATTCCGGTTTTCATCGGAAGGGCGGCTGCGCGCCAATGTTCGCTTATGGTGTTTAATTGGTGAATCTTTTTTCAAAGTTGGGTCGTTCTTAACCAGCGAGTAACATTAACGCGCTTTAATCGTCTTACTGAGTTTCGAGTATGGACGAGTTGAACATGCGTTTCCCAATTTTGCAGCATACGTCCGAACGTCTCCTGCGGAATGTCGCAATCGTTCTGATTGCCGGCTTTGGAGCCGGGTGCAGTTCCGATACGATGCGTTTCACCGACGGCATCTTTACCGGTTCGACGTCCAATCAGCGCGTTGCGCAACAGCCCGCAGGCGATGTTTATGCGTCAGCCCCAATAGCGCCGGCTCCGCGGGTTTCCAGCGGAACGGTACAGCGTAATTCGCTGCCTGCACCATCAGCCGTATCTTCCGCCCCAATGGCGGCACCCGTTGCGGCAGCACGTCAGTCGGTTCAGGCCCCTGTCGCTGCAGCCTCCACGCAGATGCAGAATCAGGTTGGTCAGGCCCACACTATGGCAGCCAACCAGGTCAATGGTGCAGAGACCCGCGTGGCAAGCGCGGCAACCACGACCCACAACGCCGTGAACGGTACTGTTAACGGCGCGAAGGAAAAGGTTCTGGGGCAGCTTCCGGCAACGCCGGGGCAGGGTGCTCCGCGTCCGATGGGCAACAACATTGCCGTTGTTCCGGCAGCCCCTTCGGTCAACGGCAAGAAGTCGTCCGCCGCTACCGGTATGGCTTCCGCAGGCGCAAACACCGCAACACCTCCTGCGCCAAAGGGCGGCTATACGGTTCAGAGCGGTGATTCGCTGTTCTCGATCGCACAGAAGCACAATGTTCCGGTTGAAGATCTGAAGCGGGCTAACGGCCTCTCCAATGGTGCGATCCGCGTCGGTCAGACACTGGTGGTCCCTGCCGCAGGTGCTGCTGCTGTAACGCAAGTTGCCGCTGTCACGCCGCAGCCAGCAAGCCCGGCGAAGGCCGCAGCCGCTGCAAACGATGCGGACGCCGGAAATGTGAAGCCCTATACGCCGCCGCAGGCGAGCAACAAGGTGATCGAAGATGCCGAGAAGGATCAGGCCGCAGCGCCTTCGTCCACCGGCATTTCCCAGATGCGCTGGCCTGTTCGCGGTCGCATCCTGGCAAGCTTCGGTCAGCGTGATGGTACCGCAGTCAGCGATGGCATCGACATTATGGTTCCGGAAGGAACGTCGGTTAAGGCCGCTGAAAACGGCGTCGTCATCTATGCTGGTGATGGCCTGAAGGAATTCGGCCAGACGGTTCTGATCCGCCACGACAACGGGCTTGTCACGGTTTACGGCCACAACAGCCAGATACTGGTGCAGCGCGGCCAGAAGGTTCGCCGTGGCGAGGATATCGCCAAGTCGGGCATGAGCGGCAACGCGAAGTCGCCGAAGCTGCACTTCGAAGTGCGCAAGAATTCCTCGCCGGTCAATCCTTCCAAATATCTGGAAAGCTGATCCGGACAGGACAAGGCAAACAAAAAGGCGGGCTGAAAAGCCCGCCTTTTTGTTGATGCGCGTTTTTTACATGGCCACGCCAAGGCGTCCGGCAAGGTCCTGAACATATTGCCATGCCACACGACCGGAGCGATTGCCGCGCGTGGTTGACCATTCCAGAGCTTCTGCGTGAAGCTTGGCATTGTCGTAGCTCAGTTTGAAATGGGCCGCATAGCCGTCGACCATAGCGAGATAATCGTCCTGGCTGCATTTGTGGAAGCCGAGCCAAAGACCGAAGCGGTCCGACAGCGATACTTTTTCCTCGATGGCTTCAGAAGGATTGATCGCGGTAGAGCGCTCATTGTCGATCATGTCACGCGGCATGAGATGGCGGCGGTTAGACGTGGCGTAGAAAATCACATTGCCGGGACGGCCCTCGACGCCGCCTTCGAGTGCGGCCTTCAGCGACTTATATGACGTGTCGTCATGGTCGAAGGAAAGGTCGTCGCAGAACAGGATAAAGCGGTATTCCGTATCCTTGATCATGTTCATCAGGGTCGGGAGGCTGTCGATATCCTCGCGGTGGATTTCAATCAGCTTGAGCGGCTTCTGGGAGGCCAGTTCGGCGTTGACGCT
This sequence comes from Brucella sp. 22210, assembly GCF_052045675.1. NCBI lineage: Bacteria > Pseudomonadati > Pseudomonadota > Alphaproteobacteria > Hyphomicrobiales > Brucellaceae > Brucella > Brucella sp. 22210. Next base: position 138,684 of record NZ_JBQEPD010000009.1, on the reverse strand, counting down.
GGCCTGTGCGGCCTTCACCAACGAGGATTTGCCCATGCCGCGAGCGCCCCACAGCAAAACATTGTTTGCCGGATAGCCATTTGCGAAGCGACGGGTATTGTCTACGAGCTGATCACGCACCAAATCTACGCCACGGATCAGGGAGATATCCACGCGGTTCACCCGCTTCACCGGATCAAGCGTCAGTCGTTCCGGCGCCCAGACAAAACAGTCTGCGGCGCCGAGGTCTGGTGTTTTGGCTTCTGGTGGCGCGATACGTTCGAGCGCGGCGATCAAACGGTCCAGTTTCTGGCTGAGTATGTTTTCGGTCGTCATTTCATGCCCCTAGTGGTCTTATTCCGACATTTGCTTCCCGGTGTTACAATCGGTCCCAGCGAATGTCAGAATCGAAAAGATCACCAGATGCTGTAAGACTCTCGTGGATTTTTCCAGTTTGACGTTTGAACAAGCGTTTGTGACAAACGAAGTTCAAAGGTCAGATTCAATCCACGCGTCGTAGGCGAACGGCTTAACATGCCACAGCAGAGGCGAAAAGTGTGCGACCTTGGCGCAGGCGGGGTGATCGTCGGTTGCAATTGGCGCGCCAACCATTGTAATGCCCTTAACAAATTGTCTTTGAGACTTCAGAGGAGTTCCTAATGTTCGTAACACCGGCTTTCGCTCAAGCACCTGGCGGCGGCGCTTTTGGCCCAGACATGCTGATGAGCATTCTGCCGTTCATCCTGATCTTCGTTATCATGTATTTCCTCATCATCCGCCCGCAGCGGACCCAGATGAAGAAGCGTCAGGAAATGCTGACCGCAGTTCGCCGTGGCGATACGGTTGTGACCGGCGGCGGCATCGTCGGCAAGGTGCAGAAAGTCGTCGACGACAATGAAGTCGAAGTCGAAATCGCCGAAGGCGTTCGCATCAAGGTTCTGCGCAGCACGCTGATGGATGTGCGCGTCAAGGGCGAACCTGTCGCCGATAATAAGAACAAATAATCTTTTTTTGAGATGAAACGGGCTCCGGTAAGCTTTCACTAGCGCATCGGCCCAAAAATCGATATCGATTTTTGGAAAGCACGATGCGCCAGTACAAAGTGTTAGAGCGACCTTTGTGCGTCCAATTGGACGCACGCCGCTCTAACGGAGCCCGTGCAATATTCGGTCGGCGCGACCTTCATAAGCGCGCTTACCTCAAGGCCGGAGAGCGGTGCGCATTCGCACCCCGGCATGCTCTGTCCAGGCCAAAACGGGCCAAGCTGAAACGGAATTGCTGCTCTATGCTCTATTTTTCACGCTGGAAATCGGCCCTGATCTGGTTGGCGGTACTCGTCAGCTTCGTCATCGCTTCCCCTAATTTTTTCTCGCGTGAAACGCTGGCAAATCTGCCCGGTTTCCTGCCGAAGAAACAGGTCGCACTCGGCCTTGATCTCTCCGGTGGCTCCCGCCTTGTTCTGCAAGTTCAAAATGCGGGCAAGAACGATCTGGAACGCTCCGCCGAAATCATGCGTCAGCGTCTGGAAGAGCTGGGTTACGGTCATCCCGTTGTGGAAACCGAAGCGCGCAACCAGATTCGCGTTGAAGTGCCGGGCCTTTACGATGCGCAGCTTTTGAAAGATATTCTGAGCATTCGCGGCGATCTTTCGTTCCACGCTGTGGATGATTCCGTTTCGCCGGACGACGCCATTCGTGGCACGCCGCCAGCGGATAGTGAAATCGTCTATTCCTATGACGATCCGCCAGTCGGCTATCTCGTCAAGAAACAACCAGTTCTCACCGGCGCAAATATCACCGACGCGAAGGCAACGCTTTCTTCCGATGATAATGAGCCGGTTATAACCCTGACCCTCGATGATGCAGGCCGCAAAGGTCTGGCCGCCCTGACCGCCAATGCGACGGGCAAGAGCTTTGCCATCGTGGTCGATAATCAGGTCGTGTCTGCGCCGGTTATCAGCGAGCCGCTCGACACAAATGAATTGCAGATTTCTGGCGCCTTCGATTTGCAGGCCGCCAATAATATGGCCGTTGTTTTGCGCTCCGGCACATTGCCGCAAGCGGTGACCGTGCTGGAAGAACGCACTATCGCATCAGCGCTTGGCGAAGATTATGCCAGCGCCGCCGTGACGGCAGCGCTTCTTGCCGCGCTTCTCGTCGGCCTGTTCATGGTGCTGTCCTACGGCATTCTGGGCGTCATCGCGATGGTGGCGCTTGTGGTCAACATCATCATCCTGACTGCGGTCATGTCGCTGATCGGGGCTTCGATCAGTCTTGCCAGCGTTGCAGGTCTGGTGCTGATCATCGGAATGGCGGTCGATGCGAATATCCTGATCTACGAACGCGTGCGCGAAGATCGCCGTAAGGGCTATTCGGTGGTGCAGGCGATGGAATCGGGTTTCTACCGTGCGCTGTCGACCATCGTTGACGCCAATCTGACGACACTGATTGCCGCACTGGTTCTTTTCTTGCTGGGCTCCGGCACGGTGCATGGCTTTGCCCTGACCGTTGCGGTCGGTATCGGCACGACGCTGTTCACCACGCTCACCTTTACCCGTCTGCTGATCGCACAATGGGTGCGGACGGCGAAGCCGAAGGAAGTGCCGAAGCGCCGTCTCAAGCTTGTGCCGACGGTGACGCATATTCCGTTCATGCGCCTGCAGTTCATTACGCTTGGCATTTCGGTGTTGGCCTGCGCGATCGTGGTGGCGCTGTTCGTGAATATCGGCTTCAACTACGGCATCGACTTCCGTGGCGGTTCGATGGTCGAGCTTCAGGCGCGCAGCGGTGACGCCAATCTGGAAGACATTCAGGACCGTCTTTCCGAACTGAATATCGACAGTGCCCGCGTTCTGCCTGCCAAATCGCCCCGTTCGGCGCTTGTGATCATCGGCAGTCAGGAAGTGGGCGACGATGCCGAACAGACGGTCGCCGTGAAGCTTCGTGGTGAATTTGAACAGGATTATTCGTTCCAGCGTGTCGAGGTGGTCGGTCCGACCGTTTCCGAACAGCTGTCACGCGCCGGTATTCTGGCCGTTGTTCTGTCGCTGATCGGCATTTTCATCTATGTCTGGGTTCGCTTCCGCTGGCAGCTGGCGCTCGGCGCGGTGCTTTCGACATTGCATGACGTGGTCATTCTCGCGGGCATGTTCATTGTGTTCCGGATGGAATTCAATCTCTGGAGCGTTGCGGCTATCCTGACGATCATCGGCTACTCGCTGAACGATACGGTGGTGATCTATGACCGCGTGCGTGAAAATCTGCGCCGCTATAGCAGCGCGCCGCTGCCTGCGATTATCGATGCCTCGATCAACCAGACCTTGTCCCGTACCTTGCTGACATCATTTGTCACGTTCCTTGCGCATATTCCGCTTTACGCCTTCGGCGGCGCCGATATCCGCATGTTCGCGCTGGCGCTGAGTGTGGGTATTATCGTGGCGAGCTATTCGTCGATCTTCATCGCCGCACCGCTGCTGGTTCAGTTCGGACTGAACCCGCGTGGTCCCGAGCAGGATGAGGAAATGGGCGACGAACTGGCGCAGTCGCTGAATCTGGAAAGCTGAGAATGGCCAAGGGAATAGAAATACGCGAAGCGCATTTTCCGGGGCGCGCTCCGATTGATGCTTACGGCGATGGCGGTTTTCGCTTCGCCGAAATGTCGCATCGCGGTTCGATCCTGTGTCTGCCATCTGGAATTCACGGCTGGAAGCCTGCAACGCCGCCCGTGCTGTCACGCGCCGATCTGGAGCTTATTCTGGAGCAGGCCTCGGATATCGAAATTCTGCTGGTTGGAACCGGTATGGATCTGCGGCGTATTCCGGAAGATGTGCGCGCCGTATTGAGGGAACACCGCATTTCGTCGGATCCGATGAGCACAGGTGCTGCCGTGCGGACCTATAATGTGCTCCTCGCGGAAGATCGCGCGGTCGCGGCGGCGCTTATTGCAGTAGAATAACGATCATGAACCAGAATGAGGCACATTGCCTGGCCCTTCTTCGTGAGGCTGACCGGGACCGTTACCTGTCGGTGCTCTATGCGCCGGAGGATAAACGCGGCGGTCTGGCGGCTCTTTATGCCTTCAATGCGGAAGTGGCGCGCATTCGCGATCTCGTTCATGAGCCGTTGCCGGGCGAAGTGCGCCTGCAATGGTGGCGCGACCTGATCAATGGTGAGGCGAGGGGCAGCGCCGAGGCGCATCCGGTTGCCGCTGCTCTGGTCGAAACGATCAACAAATACGAGCTTCCGCGCACCGCTTTCGACAATTATTGCGAAGCACGCATCTTCGATCTTTACGATGATCCGATGCCGAGCCGGAACGATCTTGAGGGCTATTGCGGTGAAACCGCATCAGCAATCATTCAGTTAGCCGGCTTTATTCTGGATCGCGATGCGGCGCAGGCGCATAGCGAAACCGCCGGTCATGCAGGTGTTGCTCAGGCAGTCACGGGGCTGCTGCGTCTTCTGCCGACTCATCGCCGTCGCGCTCAGCTCTATGTTCCAGCCGACATGCTGGCTTCGGTTGGCGTGACGCGGGAGGCATTTTTAGGCAGCGACGATCCATCGGCGTGCGAGCGCGTGGTCAGCGTGATGCTGGCGCTGGCGCGTGAACATCTGGCGATTTTCGATAAGGCAAAGGCGACATTGCCGAAAAGCCTGGCTCCCGCATTCTTGCCGATGGCCATCGTACCCGCTTATCTGAAAGCGATTGAACGCCTTGGCGGCAAGGCGGCGGAACGGACAGCCGATATTTCGGCTATCCGGAAGCAATGGCTTATGTTTCGCGCCAATTTCTGACCGTCAGGCCAGTTGTTCCAGCCATTGGCGGAAATCCGCAAGAGCGCGGGCGGAAAGCGCACGCTTTTTGGCGATGGTCTTTTCCTTGCCGCGCAGGCGCTTGCCTTCTTCCTTCGGAACTTCGACCGGCGGAAACAGGCCGAAATTGACGTTCATCGGCTGGAACGATCGTTTGCCGGGTTCCGCATCGTCGGCGACGATGTGGCCGCCTGTGATGTGTCCAAGCAACGCACCAAAGGCGGTCGTTGGCGGTGGCGGGACGGCGGCATTGCCCAGTCGTTCTGCGGCGGTGAACCGACCGGCAAGAAGGCCGATGGCCGACGATTCGACATAACCCTCGCAACCCGTCACCTGACCAGCAAAGCGCAGGGTCGGGCGCGACTTCAGGCGCAGCACACTGTCGAGCAGCACGGGCGAATTGAGGTAAGTGTTGCGATGCAACCCGCCGAGACGCGCGAATTCGGCATTTTCCAGTCCAGGAATCATCTTGAAGATGCCCGTCTGCGAGCCGTATTTCAGCTTCGTCTGGAAACCGACCATGTTGTAGAGCGTGCCAAGCGCATTGTCCTGACGCAGTTGCACAACCGCATAGGCCTTCACGGTCGGGTTATGCGCATTGGTCAAGCCCATCGGCTTCATCGGGCCGTGGCGCAGCGTTTCAGGTCCGCGTTCCGCCATGACTTCGATCGGCAGACAGCCGTCGAAATAAGGCGTGCCTTCCCATTCCTTGAATTCCGTCTTGTCGCCTTCGACAAGCGCCGCCACGAACGCCTCATACTGCTCCTTGTCCATCGGGCAGTTGATATAGTCCTTGCCGGTGCCGCCGGGGCCGACCTTGTCGTAGCGCGACTGGAACCAGCAGACATCCATATTGATCGAATCGAAATGCACAATGGGCGCAATCGCATCGAAGAATGCGAGCGCGTCGGCATCCGTTTCCGCAGCGATGGCTTCGGCCAGCGACGGCGCGGTCAAGGGACCGGTGGCAACGATTGTCGTGCCCCATTCTGCTGGCGGCAAGCCGGTGACTTCCTCACGCTGGATGGTGATCAGCGGATGAGCTTCGAGCTTTTCGGTGACGGCTTGTGCAAATCCCTCGCGGTCCACGGCAAGCGCGCCGCCCGCCGGAACCTGATGCGCGTCGGCGCAGGCCATGATGAGTGAACCCGCAAGGCGCATTTCGGCGTGGAGGACACCAACAGCGTTGGTTTCGGCATCGTCTGAGCGGAACGAATTGGAGCAGACGAGTTCTGCCAGCTGCTCGGTCTTGTGTGCATCGGTGCCGCGCACGGGGCGCATTTCATGCAGCACGACAGGAATGCCTGCCTGCGCAATCTGCCAGGCGGCTTCAGAGCCAGCGAGACCGCCGCCAACGACGTGAATGGGGCTGAGATCGGATGTGTTTGGCGATGTGTTTGTCATGGCCCTTCCCATATCGCCTTTGCGGGCGGCCATCAATGGGCGAGCAGTATCCCAAAAAAACAAATGGCATCCGTCGCGGGAGGAGGTGCGACGGATGCCATATGGAAAGACCGGATTGGGAGGAAACCGGTCTCGTTGTCGCTAAGCCTGGGAGGAGGAGGGCTTGGCGACAAGCCAGGGCTGGTGGGAGGAGGATCCAGTCCTGGTGGTATTCACAGCTCGAAACTTCAATCTGAAATTTTCATCGAAAGGCGTTCAGCGTAATGCAATCGTCGCGAACAGCTTTTCGGTCTTCAGCTTGATGCTTAGCGAGCCTTGCTCTGACGAGCGACGTAAGGGATGTCGGCGCGGGAGATGCCGAGATCGTTCAGTTCGCGAGTCGAAAGCTGGTTCAGTTCGCTGATGGTTTCACGGTAACGACGCCAGTTGTTGTAAGAGCGAAACAGGTTCATGGTCTTAATCCTTCAGTGTGCGATGGTATCGCTTGGGTTCAATTCATCTCTTTTGTTGCCCATGATATAAGCTATTGTTTTTGCAAGTTGCAGAGCCGACTTTGCATAGCTGCTCTGCGGATGCTGCAAGACGGTTTAAATCGATTGGACTGTTCCGGCACAAAATTGCCGCAATGCGATTTGATCGCTTGGTTTGCTGGTTGCGAAGTTTCTTATATGTTCTCAGCCGGTTGCGATTGTGACCGTCATCTCAGTTCGTTGACCCGGGAGTCATTTTGTCTTTTTCAATCTCAGTGGAGCGCCTGATTGTGCGCTGGCAGCAGGAAGGTCTGATCGATGCGGTTACCGCGTCGCGCCTGAATGCCGATCTTGAAAAACGAGCCACGGGTTTCAGCCTCGGTGCAGTGCTCGCCACGCTTGGCGGTCTGCTTCTTGGTGCCGCCGTCATCATGCTGGTTGCCGCCAACTGGCAGGATATGCCGCGTCTGATGCGGATCGGGCTCGTGCTTGCACTCATCTGGATTGGTTATCTTGGCGGCGCGTGGCGACAGGCAAAGGGCGACAAGGTGTTTTCGTCCGCTCTTTATGTCATCGGTGCTGCATCCTTCGGCGCGGGCATCGCGCTTGTCGGGCAGATGTATCACGTGTCCGGTGATGTTCATTCCGCTGCCGTCTACTGGACCCTCGGCGTGCTTGCGTCAGCCTTCCTGCTGCGTGCGCCGGTTCTGGCCGCTTTTGGCGCAGGCGTTGCGTGCTTCTATCTTTCAACATTCGTGTTTGACGGCACACCGGCGGACAATGCCGATCTGGCCTATCGCTGGATTGGTCCGCTTCTGCTGCTGGTCGGCGTCGGTGCAGCGCTCCTCACGCGCTCGCGCCATGCGGCTCATCTCTGGGCGCTGTTCGCGATTGGCTGGGCCTTGCTGGTTTATGCCAAGAATGAAAACGATGTGGTGTTGTGCCTTATGATTGCGGTCGGCATCGCTTTCATGCTGGCGGACGCTTTCGCGCATGACACGATGGAGCGGCTCACACGCTTTGCGCAGCCGCTGGCATCCTATGGTCTGATGCTGGCGTTGCTATCGCTCGGCATTCTGCAACTCAATCATATGTTCTCGTCTTCGGGCGGCTCTGCCTCCTTCGATCAGGACGTGCTTTATAGTATGCTGATCCTCGGCCTATCGATTGGCGCTATCGCATTGTGCGGTCGCGACAATGGCGGATTGCGCTCCATTGCCTATGCGGCGTTTTCATTTCAGGTGCTTTATCTGGCATTCACGACCGTGGGCACGATGATCGGCACGTCCGGTTTCTTCCTGACGGCAGGTGTTCTTGTGCTGCTTCTGGCGGCCTTTGTCCGCCGGATGGAACGACGGTTCGGTAAAAAGCGTGAAGCGGGGAGCCAGTCATGAGCAGGAAGTGGCTTTATATAGGTGCTGCCGTCTCCGCCTTGCTGCAAAGCGGCATTCTTTATGCGGGGATTGAACAGCGCGCATCCATATTGCGCTCAGGCCATGAAATCGTGTTGCAGACCGAGCCGGTCGATCCGCGCGATCTGATGCGCGGCGATTACGTCATTCTGGGCTATGAGATTTCCAGTGTCATGGGCAAGGACGTGCAGGGCAAACCTTCGGGCGAGCCGCGAACCGTCTATGTGGCCCTGAAACCGGATGCGGAGAAGCTGTGGCATTTCTCGCGGGCGGCGCTCAGCCCTTTCACCGATCTTGCACCGGATGAGGTACAGATTCGCGGCCAGTCGACTTACCCGGTTTCAGGCTATCCGGATCAGACCATTCGCCTCAATTTCGGCATCGAACGCTATTATGTTCCCGAAGGGCAGGGTCGCGATATCGAAATCGGACAACGCGAAAGCCGGATTTCTGTTGTCGTTGCTGTCGATGATAGCGGTGCGGCGGTCATCAAGGCTTTGCGGGACGAGGGGCGGCAACTCTATGAAGAACCGCTCTATTGATCAGGGTTTCCCGCTGTTCCGGCAGTCTTATCCGGCTACTTCAAGCTGAAGTTTATCTCAGGCTTGGCATGCGCGGAATGATCGCTATATAGAGGGGCAGAGTGCCGGAAGTGTTTCGTCTTGCCAAACCGGAAAATCTATACCGGGAAGGCGGCTTTTTTCCTTTGAACCGGGAAAATTGGATGATATAGAGACGCGCGCTTTCGAGGGCAGTTCAAGATCTGAGACGAATTTGGTGCGTTCTAAAGAATGCGCTTCGGTTCAGAAGCGGATATGGCGAAATTGGTAGACGCACCAGATTTAGGTTCTGGCGGGAGACCGTGGGGGTTCGAGTCCCTCTATCCGCACCAACTGCCAATAAGGCCAAAGAATTTCTCTCCCGCGTCTAGAGGCCCAGCGTCTAGAGCAAGGTGCCGGAAACGGCGGGATAATGACAAGAAGTGAAGGTTTGAACATGCAGGTTACCGAAACGCTCAATGAAGGGCTGAAGCGCGAGATTAAAGTCGTGGTTCCGGCCGGAGATCTCGAAGCCAAGCTCGCTGAGCGGCTCGATACCGCGCGCGGCCGCGCCAAGATCAATGGTTTCCGTCCGGGCAAGGTGCCTGCCGGTCACCTGCGCAAGATGTATGGCCGTTCGTTCATGGCCGAGATCGTCAATGAAATCCTGAGCGATTCGTCGCGTTCGGTTCTCGCAGACCGTAACGAAAAGTCGGCTACCCAGCCTGAAGTCATCATGTCGGAAGACGAAAAAGAGGCCGAAAAGGTTCTCGACGGCAAGGCCGATTTCGTTTTCTCGCTGAACTACGAAGTTCTGCCGGCTATCGACGTCAAGGATTTCTCCAAGATCGCCGTGACCCGTGAAGTCGTCGAAATCTCGGAAGAAGAAGTTGACGAGCAGGTCAAGCGCATCGCTTCCTCGACCCGCACCTTCGAAACCAAGAAGGGCAAGGCCGAAAACGAAGATCGCGTCACGATCGACTATCTCGGCAAGCTCGACGGCGAGCCGTTCGACGGCGGCGCAGACAACGACGCCCAGCTCGTTCTGGGTTCGGGCCAGTTCATTCCGGGCTTTGAAGAGCAGCTCGTTGGCGTCAAGGCTGGCGACGAAAAGGTCATCAATGTGACCTTCCCGGCTGAATACGGCGCAGCGCACCTTGCAGGCAAGGAAGCTACCTTCGACATCAAGGTCAAGGAAGTTGCCAAGCCGAACGAACTGGAACTCAACGACGAAACCGCTACGAAGCTCGGCATCGAGTCGCTTGAGCGTCTGCGTCAGGTTGTTCGCGAACAGATCGAAAGCCAGTACGGCCAGATCACCCGCCAGAAGGTAAAGCGTCAGATTCTCGACGCTCTGGATGGCGATTATCAGTTCGAAACTCCGCAGAAGCTGGTCGACGCTGAATTCAACAACATCTGGCAGCAGATCAACTTCGACCTGCAGCAGGCTGGCCGTACCTTCGAAGACGAAGAAACCACGGAAGAAGCTGCTCGCGAAGAATATCGCAAGCTCGCAGAACGCCGCGTGCGTCTCGGCCTCGTTCTCTCCGAAATCGGCGAGAAGGCTGGCGTTGAAGTTTCTGAAGAAGAGCTGCAGCGCGCTGTTTACGACCAGGTTCGCCGTTATCCGGGCCAGGAAAAGGAAATCTACGACTTCCTGCGCAAGACGCCGGATGCCGTTGCTAACCTCCGCGCCCCGATCTTCGAAGAAAAGGTCGTTGACCATCTGCTCGCCAACATCAACGTGACCGACAAGAAGGTCTCGAAGGAAGAGCTGACGGCTGAAGACGAAGACGGTTCGGAAGCAAAGCCTGCAAAGAAGGCTGCGCCGAAGAAGAAGGCCGCTCCGAAGAAGAAGGCCGACGAAGACAAGTCCGAAGAGGCTTAATCTTCTCTGTCTAGAGCATTTCCAGCAAAAGTGCGTAGCGGTTTTGCGTAGGATAATGCTTCACAATAAATAGATAGAGCGGTTCCACGATTCCGTATTAAACGGAACCGCTCTAGCGAATTTGGAACTGGCCGCGCATTGCGCGGCCTTTTCCGTTTCAACCCACGGATAAACGGCTGAAAAGCTTGCATCCATGGGGGCTTTGCTCTAGCCAGTAATCAATCCGTTTTTAGCTCAATCAGAATATTTGCGAGCCAGCATGTCCCTTATTGATACACGCATACCGGAACCGAAACGCTTCATCTCCGGCGCCACTGGCGACTGGGAAGTCGTCATCGGCATGGAAGTCCATGCGCAGGTCACGTCCGAGTCGAAGCTGTTCTCAGGCGCTTCCACTTCGTTCGGCGCCGATCCGAACGCCAATGTATCTCTGGTGGATGCCGCCATGCCGGGCATGCTGCCGGTCATCAATCTGGAATGCGTCAAGCAGGCTGTCCGCACCGGTATTGGCCTCAATGCCCAGATCAATCTGAAGTCGGTTTTCGATCGCAAGAACTACTTCTATCCCGATCTGCCTCAGGGCTATCAGATTTCGCAGTTCAAGCAGCCGATTGTCGGCGAGGGCAAGATCATGATTTCGGTCGGCCCCGACAATAAGGGCCAGTTCGAAGATGTGGAGATCGGTATCGAGCGTCTGCATCTGGAACAGGACGCGGGCAAGTCGATGCATGATCAGCATCCGACCATGTCCTATGTCGACCTGAACCGTTCTGGCGTGGCGCTGATGGAAATCGTCTCCAAGCCGGATTTGCGCTCGTCGGATGAGGCGCGCGCCTATCTGACCAAGCTGCGCACGATTGTCCGTTATCTCGGCACCTGCGACGGCAATATGGACGAAGGCTCCATGCGCGCCGACGTCAACGTTTCCGTGCGTCGTCCGGGCGGTGAATTCGGCACGCGTTGCGAAATCAAGAACGTCAACTCGATCCGCTTTGTCGGTCAGGCCATCGAATATGAAGCGCGCCGTCAGATCGGCATTCTGGAAGATGGTGGTTCCATCGATCAGGAAACGCGCCTGTTCGATCCTGTGAAGGGCGAAACCCGTTCGATGCGCTCCAAGGAAGAAGCGCATGATTACCGCTATTTCCCGGATCCTGATCTGCTGCCGCTCGAATTCGATCAGGCATTTGTGGATGCACTGGCTGCTGACCTGCCGGAACTGCCGGATGAGAAGAAGCAGCGTCTGGTCGAAAAGCAGGGCATTTCGATCTACGACGCCTCGATTCTCGTCACGGAAAAGGCGATTGCCGACTATTACGAATCTGTAGCTGCCGGCCGCGATGGCAAAGCTGCGGCCAACTGGGTCATCAACGATCTACTCGGTGCGCTCAACAAGGCGGGCAAGAGCATCGAGGAATCGCCGGTCAGCCCTGAACAGCTTGGCGCAGTGATTGACCTCATCAAGGACGGCACGATTTCCGGCAAGATCGCCAAGGACCTGTTCGAAATCGTCTGGAACGAAGGCGGGGACCCGAAGAAGCTCGTTGAAGAACGCGGCATGAAGCAGGTCACCGATACCGGCGCCATCGAAAAGGCGGTCGACGACATCATTGCCGCCAATCCGGAGAAGGTCGAACAGGCCAAGGCCAAGCCGACGCTGGCTGGCTGGTTTGTCGGTCAGGTCATGAGGGCCACGGGCGGCAAGGCCAACCCACAGGCTGTGAACGATCTGGTCAAGGCCAAGCTCGGGATTGAAGAGTAATGTGCGTTCGCAGCGCCACCGAGGCTGATCTGAAGGCAGTTCACGAGCTGCTCGTATCGACCTGGCACGCGACTTTCGACGACATTCTGGGCCGGGAGATGGTCAACGCCGTCACCGGCCAGTGGCATAGCGTTGCCGCGCTGAAAGCCAATCTGCGCAAGCCTTATTCGGAATTCATCGTCGCCGATAACGGCGAGGGCGGTATCGATGGCATGGCTTTCGCCAGCCAGTCCGAGGAAGGCAAGGCATCGCTGCACCAGCTCTATGTGCGTCCAGACGTGCAGGTTCAGGGTGTGGGCACGATGCTGCTTGCAGAAATCGAGATGGCTTTCCCCGATGTGCGCGCAATCAAGCTCGAAGTGATCGAGAAGAACGCCAAGGCGGTGAAGTTCTACGAACGCAAGGGCTATGCCACCGTCGGGCGTAACGAGGACTGGGGCGATCCGAACTGCAAGGAACCGGTTCTCGTGATGGAAAAGTCGCTCGACGGCTGGAGCATGTGAAGCGCGTCTTGCCCAAGCGAAAAGCCGAAAGCTGACGAGTTTTAGCCTCTTCATACTCTTGTGACAGCGGCAACTTGACCCTTGCCTTGATCGGGCGATAGGGCCATAAGCAAGGACAAAGCGACAGTTTCGTCTGTCCGCGATGATGATGGATCTGGAAAAGGCCATGATGAAATTTCTTACGCAAGTCTTCACCTGGTGGAATGGTCAGACGCTCGGTACGCGTTTGCACACATGGCGCAAAGGCGAGCGCGTCGGTGAAGACGAGTTCGGCAACATCTACTATCAGGGTGGCAAGGACTCCGAAGGTCGCACACGTCGCTGGGTCATTTTCAATGGCTATGCGGAAGCAAGTGCAATTCCTGCGGGCTGGCACGGCTGGATGCATCATCGCGTCGATACGCCGCCGAGCAAGGAAGACTACAAGCCGCGCGACTGGCAGAAGCCGCATTTGCAGAATCTGACAGGTTCGCCGCTGGCTTATCGTCCGAAGGGCTCGATTGCCCGTCCGGGTACGGAACAGGCCGAGCGTCCGCGCGTGACGGGCGAATACGATGCCTGGACACCGGGCAACTGAGACTGAACAAGTTTACAATCCGGCGTGATTTTCACGCCGGATTTTCTTATTTCCCGCTACGTTTTGGCTTTTTAGACTTAAAAGGCCGGGATAGACGGGTGATGAAGGTCTGTTCCGGCCATTGCACCTTGCAGCAGGGCAACGAATCGTCACATTTCGAGCCTAGGAACGATTCCAGTTCATTTGATCAATCTTTGATGCGGGTTTCCGTTTTGACGAAGCATTCCCCCGGCACGGCTGGCAACGGAAAAGACAAAATCAAGAAGGCTGCACATGTGGCCCTGATTTCGCTTTTTGCGGCTGTAGGCAGCTTGCATGCAGCTCAGGCAGAACGTGTTTCCAATCCGGTCGCGGAGTTTTCGGGACTGGACAAGATCACCGGCCGCATCACGACATTTGATGTCTATATCAATGAGACGGTTCAATTCGGCGCGCTTCAGGTAACGCCGAAGGTTTGCTATTCCCGCACCGAGAATGAAGCGCCACGCACCGACAGTTTTGTCGAGGTTGAGGAAATTACGCTGGATCGCAAGATTCGCCGTATCTTCACGGGCTGGATGTTTGCTGACAGCCCCGGTCTCAACGCTGTTGAGCATCCGATCTATGACGTGTGGCTGAAAGACTGCAAGCAGAAGTCCGACGTCCCGGCACCAGCTGCACAGCAGAACTGATTCCAACTTTTTCCGGTCAAGTTAGAAACGGGCAATGCTCTCAAGGGCTTGCTCGAGAATTTTCTCGTATTTCTTGCGGGGAACTTCGATAGCACCGAAACGCTCAAGATGCGGTGTGGTGAACTGGGTATCGAGCAGCAGGAAGCCCTGCTTGACGAGATGCTGCACCAGAAAAGCGAGACAGACTTTTGAAGCATCGCGCTTGCGCGTGAACATGCTCTCGCCGAAAAAGGCTCTGCCGAGCGTTACGCCATAAAGGCCGCCGACCAGCTTGCCCCCGTGCCATGCCTCGACCGTATGGCAATGTCCGATTTCAAACAGTTTGCCATAGGCTTCGCGGATTGGACCGTTGATCCATGTGCGCGCGCGTTCGCCGGCGCCGCTGGCGCATCCGTCGATGACGCCCTCGAAATCACTGTCGAGCCTGATATCGAAAATGCCCTGCCGAATGGTCTTTTGCAGGCTGCGGGGGATATGGAATGCATCAAGCGGTATGACACCGCGTTTTTCAGGGCGTACCCAGAAGACCTCTGGATCATCCGCCTCTTCGGCCATCGGGAAAACCCCGGTGGCGTAAGCGCGCAGGAGCAATTCCGGTTCGATTGTATAGTCGTCCGGTTTTGCTCCTGCTGTCACTTATTTAAGCGCCTTCGCTCTCGGACTGGCTAGCCAGATATTTTTCCAGCCAGTGGATATCATAGGCACCATTGGCGATGTCCTGATTTCCAATCAGCTCCTGGAACAGGGGCAGGGTCGTCTTGACGCCATCCACCACGAATTCATCCAGCGCGCGACGCAGACGCATCATGCATTCGACGCGGTTGCGTCCATGTACGATGAGCTTGCCGATGAGGCTGTCGTAATAAGGCGGAATGCGATAGCCGGAGTAAACGCCGGAATCCACACGGATGCCGAGGCCGCCGGGCGTATGGTAGTGGGTGATGAGACCCGGTGACGGCGTGAAGTTACGCGGGTCTTCCGCATTGATGCGGCATTCAATGGCGTGGCCAGAGAAACGCACGTCCTTCTGCTTCACCGAAAGGCCGAGACCCGCAGCTACGCGAATCTGCTCATGCACGAGATCGATGCCGGTGATGGCTTCCGTGACCGGATGTTCCACCTGCAGACGGGTGTTCATTTCAATGAAATAGAACTCGCCGTTTTCATAGAGGAACTCGATCGTGCCTGCGCCGCGATAGCCAAGCTCGGCAACGGCGTTGGCGCAGATCATGCCGATCTTGTCGCGTGCTTCCGTGTTGAGAGCCGGGGAGTTGGCTTCTTCCCAGACCTTCTGGTGACGGCGCTGCAAGGAGCAGTCGCGTTCGCCCAGATGGATCGCGTTACCCGCACCGTCGCCCATGACTTGAACTTCAATGTGACGCGGCTTTTCGAGATACTTCTCAATATACACGGCATCATCACCGAAAGCGGCAGCTGCTTCGGAACGTGCGGTTGCAAGAGCAATCGACAGGTCTTCCTCAGTGCGCGCCACTTTCATGCCGCGACCGCCACCACCAGCCGAAGCCTTGATGATGACCGGGAAGCCGATTTCCTTCGCCACGCGTGCAGCTTCAACATCGTCGGTGATGCCGCCATCCGACCCGGGAACGACCGGAATACCGAGGCGCTTGGCTGTGCGCTTGGCTTCGATCTTGTCGCCCATGATGCGGATATGGGAGGCGGTGGGGCCGATGAAGGTGATGTTGTGTGCTTCGAGAATTTCCGCGAACTTGGCGTTCTCGGACAGGAAGCCGTAGCCGGGATGGATCGCATCCGCGCCGGTGATCTCGCATGCAGCAACGATCTGATGAATGTTCAGATAGCTGTCGCGCGATGGCGGCGGGCCGATACAAACACTTTCATCTGCCAGACGGACATGCATCGCGTCGGCATCCGCCGTGGAGTGAACAGCGACCGTCTTGATGCCCAGTTCCTTACAGGCTCTGAGCACGCGAAGAGCGATTTCGCCACGATTGGCTATGAGGATCTTTTGAAACATGCGCTTGCTGCCAGTTCCGGTTTCGTGAAGTGAAGACACGTCAAACAAGGGTTGAACGACGCTTACTCGATCACGACGAGCGGTTCGTTGAATTCAACCGGCTGGGCGTCTTCGATCAGAATGGCCTTGACCGTACCAGCGCGCGGGGCGGGGATCTGGTTCATGGTCTTCATGGCTTCGATGATGAGGAGGGTCTGGCCTTCCTTCACCTGCGTGCCAACTTCGATGAAGTTGCGTGCGCCCGGTGCCGGAGCAAGATAGGCAGTGCCAACCATCGGCGACAGAACGGCGTTCTTTGCCAGTTCAGCCTTGGTCGGCTCGGCTGCTGCCGGAGCGGCGGCGGCAGGTGCTGCTGCAGCGACCGGTGCTGCGGGCGGATAGACGGTCGCTGCGGCCTGAACCGTTACATTGCGCGAAACGCGGATACGCAGATCGCCATGTTCGATTTCGATATCGGTGAGGTCGGTATCGTTGAGGATATCCGCGAGATCGCGGATGGTTTCTTTGTCGATGACAGTATTTTTGCTGGACATATCAGGCCCCTTTTACGCTTTGCCCGTTGTGTTCTTGTTCTTTGGCAATTGCCGCGAGCGCGCGTAGGCCGAGCAGATACCCTTCCGCGCCAAAGCCGCAAATGACGCCTTTGGCGACTGCGGATACATAAGAGTGATGCCGGAAGGCCTCACGCGTATGAATGTTCGAAAGATGCACTTCCACAACTGTGACCTTCGCTGAGCGGATCGCGTCGTGGATGGCAATTGAAGTGTGGCTGTAGGCTGCCGGATTGATCAGGACATAGGCGTCTTTTTCGCCCGCTTCCTGAATCCAGGTGACCAGATCGCCTTCATAGTTGGACTGGCGAAAATCAACTTCGAGATCAAGAGAACCGGCTTCGCGCTTGCAGGCCGCTTCAATGTCGGCGAGCGTCGCAACGCCATAAATTCCCGGTTCACGCTTTCCCAGAAGATTGAGATTGGGACCGTTTAGAACAAAAACCGTCTTTGTCATTTGTGTCCGCGCCAAATCCTTTGCAACCGATATCGTGTTACCACGAAAATTTAGTAACACTTCGCTTTCCATATAGAGAGCTTGGATGCAAGCCGAAACCCTATAATTCAGTGCAGATGTTCTGCCTGACCGGTTTTTCCCGCTATTCTTTGCGAGATGCACCGGCATTACGGCATTTTTTCTTCAAGAGCCGGTAATCACCGGCTTTTGATAAGTCTGTGCCCGATAGGCTTTCAGATAAGAAAGCCTATCGGGCACAGGGTGTCATTTTCACATCTTGGCGGCAGTGCGTGCGGCGGCGATTCTCTCGATAAGGCCGTCGGCGCCGATGGCGCCCGGCACCAGCTCATTACCGATGATATAGGACGGCGTGCCGGTGATGTTGAGCTGCGTTGCCAGCTGATAGGTGTCCTGGAAAGCGCCGGTGATCGCCGGGTCCTTCATCTTTTCACGCAGCGCGGTTTCGTCAGCGCCGAGCTTGACGGCATCTGCAATGGCGGATGCTTCGGTGGCGCGTTCCTGTGCGCCGAGCAGGACACTATGATATTCGGCATATTTTTCCGGCATCAGTGCCTTGAAAGCCTGCGCAACAATATGCGCCTTCACCGAATCCGGGCCGAGGATGGGGAATTCCTTCATGACGAAACGAACATTCGGATCGTTTTTCAGGATGGCCTGCATGTCGGGCAGGGCGCGTTTGCAATAGCCGCAATTGTAATCGAAGAACTCGTAAACGGTCACATCGCCGTTCGGATTGCCGAAAACGGCGTCATGCTGCGGATTGTAAAGTGCGCTCTGATTGGCGGTCAGAACCTTTTTGACCTGTTCCTGCGCCTCATGCGCCTGCTTGGTTTCCAGCGCGCTCTGCACTTCCAGCATCAGTTCAGGATTTTGGAGAAGATAGTTGCGCACCACATTTTCAATAGCCTGCTGGTTAAGCGGTGCCTCAGCTGTCGTTGCGGCTGTTGCCGCCGCGACCGGCGCAGACGCGTGGCGCGACAGACCCGCGCCATAACCAAGAGCCAACGCTGCCAAACCGACAATGCCGCTCGCCAGCGTGATGGAAACTGCATTCTTCATCGTGAAATTCCAATCCGTTCAAAAATACGCCGTGACCAATATAGACCAATACCGGACGTTATTTGCTTTTCTTCGTACTGATAATGTCCTGCGCGCGCAACCAGTCGGGAGTTCCGGATTTCAGTTGCTTCTGCGCGCGGATCGCGAATATCTGGGCATCCTGAAGTTTGCCCGAATAGAAGTTCATGTCGGCGGTCGCAAGGTCTGCAAGTCCCATGCTGCCCTGCTGGCCATAGGCTTGCGCGAGATATCCATAGCCGCCCGGGAATTCCGGATCGGATGCGATGCCCGCTTTTATCTCCTTGATTGCTGTCGGCATGTTTGCCTTAGCGCCCGTCAGCATGAGCGCACGCCCATAGCTCATGCGCAGCAGCGGAGATTTGAGCGGATCGAGCGACACGGCGGTCTGGAAGGCCTTGGCGGCACCGGCAGCATCATTCGCCTTGATAAGAACCTCGCCACGCATTTCGTAGAAATAGGGGTTCTTTGGTTGTTCCTTGATCAGGGCATCGAATTTGGGCTGGGCAGAACGCGCCGAGCCGTTCAGATAGGTGGTAATCGCGCTGCCATAGCGCGCGGGAAGTCCGCCGGGATTGCCCCGAAACATACGCTGCAACTCGCCCATATTGCCCGAATAGGCGGCGATCTTGGCGCGCGCCATGTCATGGCGCAATTGCAGGGCAGGCGAATCCGTCTTGTTGAAATTAGGGCTCTTCTTGGCCAGTTCTTCCAGATTGGCGATACGCTCGCGTGGAAGCGGATGGCTGATGCGATATTGGTCGATCTGCGTGCCCGATAAGGAGAGGGCGGAGGCAAAACGCTGGAACGTGTCCAGCATGCCCTTGGTCGATTGCCCGGTCGCGTTGAGATAGTTGACCGCCATACGGTCAGCCGTCATTTCTTCGGTGCGCTGATAGCTGAGAACGCTGCGCATCGCCGCTTCGGCGCTGCCGAGCGCAATGCCGCCGCCCGCACCGGCTGCCGAGCCACTGCCGGCTGCCGCGCCTGCAACACCGGCACCCACGCCAAGCAGCATACCGATCACAGCCATGGTCCGCGCGCGGCTCAACTGTTCACGCAGACGGTCCTGATGCCCACCGGCCAGATGGCCTGCCTCATGGGCAATCACGCCAATGATTTCATTGGGCGTATCGGCCTGCATGATGGCGCCGGTATTGATGAAAATACGTCGGCCATCGACGAAGGCGTTGAAGCTTTGCGAATTGACGAGAATGACGCGCACGCCACGGCTGGAAAGACCGGCGGCCTTTAGGATCGGCGCAGCATAATCCGCGACCAGCGCCTCGATTTCTGCGTCGCGCACGATTGGTACGCCGCGCGACTGGGCGGAAGCGGGGATAACGCCGGTAACCGCCACGGCAAGGGCCGAAAGTGCCGCCACGGAACGGCGCACGAATCTTCCAAAGGATAAGGTCCCGGTCGGGAACGGCGCGATCAATGCTGCCATAATGCTCGTCGTCCTCCTCTTAGTTTCCGCGAATCTCGCAGTGGTTTGCTCATTCTATCGGCAAACGGGTTTCGGTTCAGGACCTTATAACCGTCCGGTTGCATTTTAAACGGCATATGGACAAGGCAGCATGATCTTAAAAAGCCAGATATTGGCAGTGCAATCTCTGCCGACTTTCCTATCACTACAGTTGCATTCTTCGCCATGCCGGGCTGCAACGAGCGATTTCCTGTGCTCCGGTGCTCACGTACCTAAAAGTACGCTCCGCTCCGGTGCTCGAAAATCACTCGCTTCGCGACGGCCTGACGAATTTGCAACTGTAGTGCCAGCCGGTCAATTCCGATATTGTTGCCATCAATCTTTAGACCCCAATGTGCGTGAAGGCCGCGCTACAGGCGTCCTTTACAAGCAATCATCCAGGACATTGCACCCAATTTCCTAAAAGCGCTGTTGCTTTACCAATC
This sequence comes from Brucella sp. 22210, assembly GCF_052045675.1. Lineage (NCBI taxonomy): Bacteria > Pseudomonadati > Pseudomonadota > Alphaproteobacteria > Hyphomicrobiales > Brucellaceae > Brucella > Brucella sp. 22210. The sequence continues at coordinate 118,649 of NZ_JBQEPD010000009.1, read as the reverse complement.
CGACGTTTATACGGCGGTGATAATATGTTCTGTCCATGCGGCGCTCCACGGGAGCGCTTGCAGTGTTCTGGAGGTAAAGTTGATCAGTCTTTCAAGTCGCAGTGCGGTCGAGCCATTTCACGCCATGGATGTTCTGGCAGAGGCAAACCGCCGCCGCGCCGCGGGCCATCCGATTATTTCCATGGCGGTGGGCCAGCCCGCAGATCCGGCGCCGCAGATCGTGCGACAGGCGGCCGAACAGGCACTGAAAGACGGACGCATCGGCTATACCGACGCTCTTGGGCTGATTGAACTGCGTGAGGCAATTGCCTCGCATTATGCCGATCATTACGGCGTTTCCGTTTCGGCGGATCGAATCGCCGTGACGACCGGTTCATCGGCAGCTTTCAATCTGGCTTTCGTGGTCTATTTCGATCCGGGTGACCGGGTGGCGATCACGCGTCCCGGCTATCCGGCCTATCGCAATATTCTGACGGCGCTTGGGCTGGAAGTGGTGGAAATACCGACCGGCAACGGCACATCGGCGGCTCTGACTGCCGAGGCACTAGCCGCAGCGCACGCCGAAAAGCCATTGAAGGGCGTGCTGTTTGCAAGCCCGGCCAATCCAACGGGCGCTGTTATTGCCAAGCCTGAACTGAAGGCGATCATCGATACGGCCCGCTCGCTCGGTATTCGCGTGATTTCGGACGAAATCTATCATCGGCTTTCCTATGAAACCGATGATGTGACGGCACTCGAAATTGCCGACGATGTTACGATCATCAACTCCTTCTCGAAATATTATTGCATGACGGGCTGGCGCATCGGCTGGATGGTTTTGCCGGAGGGCGATGTGCGAGCCATCGAACGGCTGAGCCAGAGCCTTTATATTTCCGCACCCGAACTTTCGCAGCGTGCGGCCATCGAGGCTTTCCACGCCACAGCCGAGCTGGAGCGCATCAAGGATCGTTATCGGCAGAACCGCGCAATCCTGCTTGAACATCTGCCACGCATGGGCCTGAAACTGGCGGCACCTATGGATGGAGCGTTCTACGCCTATTGCGATGTTTCGCGCTTCACCAATGACAGCATGGAATTCGCACGCAAGATGATTGCAGAGATCAATATTGCTGCAACGCCGGGCCGTGATTTCGATCCGCTGGATGGGCACCGCACGATGCGCTTTTCCTATGCTGGAAAAGTCGGGGAGATGCAGGAAGCCGTTCGCCGTCTGGAAGACTGGCTGCCGCAACAGTCAGCCTGATTAAAGCGCATCCCGAAAAGTGTGAAACGGTTTTCGGGATGCGCGTTAACACAAATAATCAGATCGAAAAGCGCTCTAAACAGACCAACAAAAAACCGGCGTTTCCGCCGGTTTTTTTAGTTGTGCAATTGGGCCGGGCTTAGAAGAAACCCTTCTTCTGCCACCATCCGCCGCGCTTCGGCTTCTGCTCGTCGGTATCGCTCGACGTGACGACAGGCTCGGTCTGCTTGGCCGGTTCTTCGATCACAGCCACTTCGGCTTCAGCCTCAACGGCAACAGCTTCTTCGACTTCCGCAACCGGCTTGGCAGCTGCTTTACGCGTGCGGCGCTTCGGCTTTTCAGCTTCGACTGCTTCAGGTGCTTCTACGGCTTCCGGTGCGGCTGCGACGTCATCAGCCTTCTTGCGAGACCGGGTGTTCTTCCGGGCTGGCTTGGCTGGCGCTTCTTCAACTTCCGCCGCCACGACTTCTTCTGCAGATTCCTCAGTCTTTGCAGACTTGCGCGCGCGCGGCTTGCGGGCAGTCTTCGTTGGCTTTTCAGCTTCAGCCGGGGCTTCGGCAGCTTCCGTTGCGACGGCAACCGCTTCCACAACTTCAACGATTTCGGCCTTGGCAGCGACGACTTCGGCGGTGGCGGCTTCAATAGCGGCCTCGACCTTTACCGGCAGAACAGGCGTGTAGCCGACGAATTCCGGATCCGGAACCTTGCGACCGCGCACTTCGTCTTCACGACGGTTCTTGCGTCCACCACGACGGCCACGACGACGCTTCTTGCGGCGATCATCGTCGCTCAATGCGGCATCCGAACGGGCGTCAGAAGCTTCGTCGCCTTCTTCTGCATCGTCATCTGCTTCATCGGAAGCAGCATCGTCCTGAGCGGTCTGTTCGCGGCTATCGCGATCCTTTCCGCCACGACGACGGCGACGACGGCGACGCTTGCGATCGCCTTCTTCGCTGCGTTCTTCACGGGCCGGTGCTTCGGCCTTGACGTCTTCTTCTTCCTCGTCTTCCTCGACCGGAATTTCAGGATCTTCGAAGTCGTCTTCAAGATAGGCCATCGGCTGGACAGGCGGCTGCGTCACCGGACGGGTGGACGGCGCGCCCTTGTCGATAGCGAAATGCTGGTGACCAACACTTTCGTCGGCATCGATGCTGATGGCAACGCCAAAGCGGCCTTCGAGATCGGCCAGCAACTGGCGCTTGTGGTTCAGCACATAAAGGGCCGAAGCCGCTGGTGTGCGAACATTGATGTCAAAGCCCGAATGGCGCAGCAAATAATCTTCGATGCCGCGAATGATGTGCAGGGCCATCGAAGAGTCAGAGCGGACATGTCCGGTACCGCCGCAATGCTGGCAGACCTGCATCGTGCTTTCGAGCACGGATGCACGGATGCGCTGGCGCGACATTTCAAGAAGGCCGAAATGCGAGATGCGACCAACCTGAATGCGGGCGCGGTCGTCCTTCAGGCAGTCCTTCATCTTCTTTTCGACAGCGCGGTTGTTGCGCTTTTCTTCCATGTCGATGAAGTCGACGACGATCAGACCGGCAAGGTCGCGCAGACGCAGCTGGCGCGCCACTTCCTCGGCAGCTTCCAGATTGGTTTGGAGCGCTGTGTCTTCGATGGAATGTTCGCGCGTCGAACGACCGGAGTTGACATCGATGGCAACCAGCGCTTCGGTCTGGTTGATGATCAGATAGCCACCCGATTTCAACGTAACCTGCGGCAGCAGCATGCGGTCGAGCTGCGCTTCGACGCCGTTGCGCGTGAAGATCGGCACCTGCTCGCGATAGGGCTGGACCACCTTGGCATGGCTCGGCATGAGCATGCGCATGAAATCCTTGGCTTCGCGATAGCCGTTCTCGCCGGAAACCAGGATTTCCGTGATGTCCTTGTTATAAAGGTCGCGGATCGAGCGCTTGATCAGGCTGCCTTCTTCATAGACGAGGGAAGGCGCCGTCGATTGCAAGGTCAGCGTGCGGACATTTTCCCAAAGGCGCATCAGATATTCGTAGTCGCGCTTGACTTCCGCCTTGGTGCGATTGGCGCCAGCGGTACGCAGGATCACGCCCATGCCCTGCGGCACTTCGAGTTCCTTGACGATTTCCTTCAGGCGCTTGCGGTCCTGTGGCTGAGTGATCTTGCGGGAAATGCCGCCGCCACGCGCAGTGTTCGGCATCAGAACCGAATAACGACCGGCCAGCGACAGATAGGTGGTGAGAGCTGCGCCCTTGTTGCCGCGCTCTTCCTTGACCACCTGCACCAGCAGAATCTGGCGACGCTTGATCACTTCCTGAATGTTGTACTGGCGACGATGGGTGCGGGTATGCGTTGGCAGTTCTTCCAGCGCATCTTCCGAACCGACCGATTCGACCATGTCTTCTTCATGTTCGATATCGTCTTCGTCGCCACTGTCGACGGCCTCGGAAATCACGTCGCCCTTGTGCGACAGGGCGCTGGCAGGCGTTCCCGGCACATAGTTTGCGAAACCAGGGCCGACAGGCTCTGCTGCGGGCAGGCCGTTATCGGAGGTGCTGGCCTGCGCCTTGTTCTGGTTGTCACGACCGCCGCGGCGGCGATTACGGCGCGAGCGGTCGTTCGACCGTTCACCCGAGCGCTCGCCAGACCGTTCGCTCTTGGCGCGCGGCTCGTCGTCATCGTCGTCTTCGGCGCGCTGCGCCTTGGCTTCCGCTTCAAGCAGAGCCAGACGGTCGGCGACCGGAATCTGGTAATAATCGGGATGGATTTCCGAAAAGGCGAGGAAACCGTGACGGTTGCCGCCATATTCCACAAACGCAGCCTGAAGCGAAGGTTCGACGCGCGTGACCCGCGCGAGGTAAATATTGCCTTTCAGCTGCTTCTTGTGTTCCGACTCGAAGTCGAATTCTTCAATCTTGTTGCCACGCGTGACGATGACGCGGGTTTCCTCCGGGTGGGAGGCATCGATGAGCATTTTGTTGGACATTATTGTCTTTCCTGCCGGCGCGAAGACGCAAAACACGTGCGCCGGACGAAGCCCTGAAGGCTGCCGACCTAACCGTATTGCATCTGCCGGATGGTTCTGGGTTCGCCGGAACATAAGCTGTTGCCTGTACGCGCGACGGCCTCGTGGCGATCACGGTCTTCAGGCTTGCAATGGTCAGTCTTACTAGACCCATAGCTGTTCCGAACGAAACGACCTCAATATATGACCCGGAGACCGGGCCGATTTCGTTGCTCTTCTCGAGCGTTAAAGCGCCGTGCGTCCATCTGGGCGCACAAGGACACCTTAAATTCTCAAATCCACGCACCGTTCTATCCTGAAGCCAGACCCGGCTTTAAGCTCGATGCGGTGGCGACAGCGCGTAACAATGCGCAATCGACCAATCAAAAGTGGATGGCGGGGGAGCCACATCTCCACTGAATTCTGTTCCGGCTACCGGGACTGTGAGCGTATAAACCACTGTTCTCGCTCTCGTTCTCTCCGGCCATATTTAAAAACCGGCAAACGATTCTGACAGCTAACCCGTAACCTGCATTAGCTTTTATGGCGTCGGATGCATGATGACAAGTACGAATATCAGTTGACATCCGCATCGCAATTTCGTCGTAACCCGAGTGTAGGTGATATTCGCGGCTCAATTGCGGCTGGAAATCCTTCGTTAACCGTAGTTCTGTACGACAGTTTGAAGAGTTGCGTGCGGCGGGTCGAATGGACAATCGCGCATTGAGGCGCACATAAATCGCGCTGGCATCGCTATTTGGTGTCACCAATTCAATTTTAGTCGATCGTGTGGCGAATGCATTTTCGAAACGGTGAAAAAGCGACGACAATCTCTTCAGGCGTGCGGCAGTGGCTCGCGCTTGCGATGTTTTTCTTTGTTGGTCTCTTTCACATTGGTGCCGCTCTGGCAGCCGAGCAGAACGACAAGCCGCTCACGGCGCTCACATTCCGCATGGCTGGCGACGATCTGCGCACCCGCATTGTCGTTATGTTCGATCGTGAGCCGACGCTGACCACGAGTCTCTTCGACAACCCGCATCGTCTGGTGGTCGAACTGCCCGAGACCCGCTTCGGTTTCGATGAAAAGAGCGTCAAACCCCGGGGTCTTGTTTCCCATGTCCGCTATGGATTGGCCGGGAAGGGGCGTTCGCGCCTCATTCTGACGCTGCGCGGCCCCTTCAAGGTGGAAGACCTCCGCGTTTTGAAAAATGAAAGCGCATCGGGCTATCGTCTCGTTGCGGATATTGTCGCAACTTCCGACCGCGAATTCACGGCGCAACTGCAAGGGCGCTCCGAAATTACCAGTTCCACCGAGCGCAAATCGGCGACAGCTCCGGACGCGGGCAAAAACGAGCCTCGCCCCTTCACGGTCATGATTGATCCGGGGCACGGCGGCATCGACAGCGGCGCCGAAAGCCTGAGCGGCATCAAGGAAAAAGACCTGACGCTGGCCTTTGGTATCGAATTGCGTGACCGTCTGGCGCAGGAAAAGAATATCCAGGTCCTGATGACACGCGACGACGATACCTATCTTCGTCTATCCGAACGTGTTCGCATTGCGCGCCAGCATGAGGCCGATCTGTTCATCTCCATCCACGCGGATACGATCAACCAAAACGATATTCGCGGCGCGACGGTTTATACGATTTCGGACAAGGCGTCCGATGCCGTGGCGCGCGCAATGGCGGAGCGTGAAAACAAATCTGACAATCTAGGGGGCGCTGCGCCGGATGAAATGCCGGAAGTTGCCGATATCCTGCTCGATCTGACTCGCCGGGAGACCCACACATTCTCGCTGAGCTTTGCGGAAAAAGTGATCACCCATTTGCAGGGGCAGGTGAATCTCATCAACAATCCGCATCGTTTCGCAGGGTTTCAGGTCCTGCGTGCGCCGGACGTGCCTTCCGTACTGATCGAGATCGGTTATCTGTCCAATGCAGAAGACGAAAAACTGATAAGCAATCCGGAATGGCGCAAAAAATTAGCTGACCGTCTTGCTTTGGCAATTAAGTCGTTCGAAACATTACGGCGACCAGCTATTGTAACGAAAGGTTGATGACCACCATAACGATGCACGCATGCAACAGTTTGTCGTATTTTTGTACGGGGACCGAGCGTAAAGGCGTTAATTCTGTTAAAACCGACAAACGATCTTGCGTTTGACGCATTTGGTGGTCACTAAGCCTTAGTATCATGAGACCTTGCGAGGCTCGTGGGTTGGCGGTTGGCGCTTTGACGCTTATCATGGGACTAATCTGACGGCAGGATTCTGCGAATATGGTAAGGCTTATCGGATATTTCTTCGGAATTGGAACGGTGCTGTTGCTCCTGGTGGCAGGCGGCGTCGCCCTTTACGTGGGAAGCCTTTCCAAGGATTTGCCCGATTACGAAGTGCTCGCGAAATACGAACCCCCGGTGATGACCCGCGTTCACGCGTCGGATGGTAGTCTGATGGCAGAGTTTGCGCGGGAACGTCGCATGTATCTGCCGATCCAGGCCGTGCCGAACCGGGTCAAGGCTGCATTCATCTCCGCTGAAGACAAGACCTTCTACGAGCATCATGGTCTCGATTTCGGCGGTCTGGCGCGTGCCGTTCTCACCAATGTCAAGAATATGGGCTCGGGTCGCCGTCCGATGGGGGCGTCGACCATCACGCAGCAGGTGGCGAAGAACTTCCTCCTGTCCTCGACCCAGACCTATGACCGCAAGATTCGCGAAGCGATTCTGGCCATGCGTATCGAGCAGGCCTATTCGAAAGATCGCATTCTCGAACTTTACCTGAATGAAATTTTCTTCGGCCTTGGCTCTTATGGTATCGCCAGCGCAGCGCTGACCTATTTCGACAAGTCGGTCGGCGAGCTGAACATCGCTGAAAGCGCATATCTCGCGGCGCTCCCGAAAGGCCCGAACAATTATCACCCCTTCCGTCAGCCAGCCCGCGCTTTGGAGCGTCGCAACTGGGTGATCGATCGTATGGCCGAAAACGGTTACATCACGACGGCGGAAGCGGAAGACGCCAAGAAGCAGCCGCTCGGCGTCACCTCGCGCAGCGATACAAACTACGTCTTCGCATCGGAATATTTCACCGAGGAAGTGCGTCGCCAGATCATCCAGAAATATGGTGTCGATGCCCTTTATGAAGGCGGTCTGTCCGTCCGCACAACGCTGAATCCGACCTTGCAGGCCGAAGCGCGCAAATCGCTGCAATCGGCTCTGCTGCGCTATGACGAAGCGCGCGGCTGGCGCGGGCCGCTAAAGAATGTCGAACTCGGCAATGACTGGGGCACGGCCTTTGGCGACATGCAGTCTTATTCGGATGTTCCGGAATGGCAGCTTGCCATTGTGCTCAATGTTTCCGCAGCGGGCGCCGATATCGGCCTTCAGCCACAAGTCGAAGCGACCGGTTCACGCAGCAAGGAACGCAAGCGCGCCTTTATCTCTGCCGATGACATGAAGTGGGCAATGCGCGTTACCAATATTGGCGGCAAGCGCAGCAGTGCGAAGTCGCCTGAAGGCGTGCTCAACACCGGCGACATCATCTATGTCGCGAAAGAAGGCAATGGATACCGGCTGCAGCAGCCGCCGAAGCTTGAAGGCGCGCTCGTCGCCATGGACCCGCATACAGGCCGTGTTCTGTCGATGGTCGGCGGCTTCTCCTATGCGGAATCGGAATTCAACCGCGCAACGCAGGCCTATCGCCAGCCGGGTTCGTCGTTCAAGCCGTTCGTCTATTCGGCAGCGCTCGACAATGGTTATACGCCGGCATCCGTGGTTCTCGACGGTCCGCTGGAAGTCAATCAGGGCGGTTCGCTCGGCGTCTGGGCTCCGAAAAACTATTCCGGCAAATTCGCCGGTCCGTCTACGCTTCGCTACGGTATCGAGCAGTCGCGTAACGTCATGACCGTGCGTCTGGCGCAGGATATGGGCATGAAGCTTGTCGCTGAATATGCTGAACGTTTCGGCGTTTACGACAAGATGCTGCCGGTTCTCTCCATGTCGCTCGGTGCTGGTGAAACCACCGTGCTGCGCATGGTGACAGCCTATTCGGTTATCGCCAATGGCGGACAGAGCATCACCCCGTCGATGATCGACCGCATTCAGGATCGCTACGGCAAGACCGTGTTCAAGCATGATGGACGCCAGTGTGAAGGCTGCAATGCGCAGGATTGGGCCAATCAGGAAGAACCGACCCTGATCGACAATCGCGATCAGGTGCTGGATCCGATGACCGCCTACCAGATCACATCGATGATGGAAGGCGTTGTTCAGCGTGGTACGGCGCAGATTTTGAAGAGCCTTGACCGTCCACTGGCTGGCAAGACCGGTACGTCCAATGACGAAAAGGACGCTTGGTTCGTCGGCTTTACGCCTGACCTCGTGGTTGGCGTCTTCATGGGCTACGACACGCCGACTTCGCTTGGACGCGGCGGCACCGGTGGCGGCCTTGCTGCACCTGTGTTCAAGTCGTTCATGGAACAGGCTCTGGCTGGAACGCCCAAGGTGGACTTCCGCGTGCCGGAAGGCATGACGCTGATTGCGATCAACCGCAAGACCGGCATGCGCACCAATCAGGGCGATCCGAACCTCATCATGGAAGCCTTCAAGCCGGGCACCGGACCGTCTGATAGCTATTCGGTCATCGGTATGGATTCGTTCCGCGAAGGCGCGCCTGTCGCACCGCAATCGCCACAGGCCACGCGCGCGATCAGCTCTGGTTCTGGCGGACTTTACTGATTGGAATAAAGGGCTTTTCCCTTTACACAGCGGGGCGTCGTCACTATGGTCCGCGGCGCTTGGACAGACTGTCCGATGCTGGAAATGACGAGCCGGGCTTTGCGTTCGACTTGGTTTTCCCACCGAAATACGAATTACTGAAGGAACGATTTGCCCATGCGCGCGGAAATCGAGACGCTGGTTGACGAAATCAAGCAGGCCATAAGCCTGCTGAGGAGGCATCTTTGACTGGGATCAGGCGATAAAACGTCTCGGCTATCTCAACCAGAGAGCCGAAGATCCCACGCTTTGGAATGATGCCCAGGAAGCCCAGAAGCTGATGCGTGAGCGCCAGCAGCTGGAAGACAGCATTAACGGCATCAATCAGCTTACCCAGACATTGAACGACAGCATCGAACTCATCGCCATGGGCGAAGAGGAAGGCGACAAGTCGATCATCGAGGACGCGGAAAAAACTATCCGTGAACTCAAGGTCGAGATTGATCGTCGTCAGATCGACATGCTTCTGTCAGGCGAAGCCGATGCAAACGACACCTATGTCGAAGTGCATGCCGGTGCCGGCGGTACGGAAAGCCAGGACTGGGCGTCGATGCTGCTGCGCATGTATACGCGCTGGGCGGAACGCAACGGCCGTAAGGTCGAGGTGATGGAAGTGCACGAAGGCGAAGAAGCGGGTATCAAATCCGCGACCATTCTCGTCAAGGGGCACAATTCATACGGCATGATGAAAACCGAATCAGGCGTTCATCGTCTGGTCCGCATTTCGCCTTATGACTCCAACGCCCGTCGTCATACGTCCTTCGCCAGCATCTGGGTTTACCCGGTGATCGATGACAATATCGATGTGCAGGTGACGGAAGCAGATGTTCGCATCGATACCTATCGTGCATCGGGTGCGGGCGGACAGCACGTCAACACGACCGACTCCGCTGTGCGTATCACGCATATCGCGACCGGTATCGTGGTGCAGTGTCAGGCGGAACGTTCACAGCACAAGAACCGTGAAAAAGCATGGTCCATGTTGCGCGCGCGTTTGTACGAGGAAGAGCTGAAGAAGCGCGAAGAAGCGACCGACGCAGCCAATGCCACCAAGACCGATATTGGCTGGGGGCATCAGATTCGGTCCTACGTTCTGCAGCCATACCAGTTGGTGAAGGATCTGCGCACTGGCGTGGAAAGCACCAATCCGCAGGAAGTGCTGGACGGCGCGGTAACGCCTTTCATGGAAGCAGCGCTTGCCCATCGTATTCAGGGCGGTGGCGAGATGATCGACGATATCGACTGATATCGCTTCAAAATCTCCGAATACAAAACCCGGCCTCAGTGCCGGGTTTTTTATACCTCTTATTAGAGAAGCGGCTCTATCTGCTTGCCAGCCTTGAGAAAATTGACCGGGTTGACCGGGCGACCATTCTCGCGAACCTCATAGTGAAGGTGACTACCGGTCGAGCGTCCGGTGCTGCCCGCCTGTCCGACGACCGCGCCGCGCGCAATTTTCTGGCCATCGTGGACGAGAACCTGCGAGAGATGCGCAAAGCGCGTGGCAAAGCCATTGCCGTGGTCGATCTCGACCATATTTCCATAGCCGCCGAAACGTCCGGCTTTTGTGATTGTTCCTGCCGCCGTCGCTCTTACTGTCTGGCCATAGGCTGCGCGAAAATCGATGCCCGAATGAAAGGCTGTACTTCCGAAAAACGGATCGCTGCGATATCCGAAAAGGCTTGTCACCGGCATGCCGGGGGCAGGGTTTGCCAGCGGCATTGCCTTGATCTGCTTGCGAACGCTGTCAAGCCGCTCGAGCGCGCTGTCGAGATTGCGGATCTGCATGTCGAAATCGTTGATGACTGTGCCCGGCGCTGAAATCGGGATCAGCGGACCACCCATGGCGGAATGCGCACTGTCCGACGTTTCGATGCGCAGGCCTGCGGAATTCAACGTATCGACGATGGTGTCGGCTTTTTCAGAAGCCGCATCGGCCAGATTGCGCACCTTGCCGTTCTGCTCGCTTTCAATGCGATGCAGGGTCTGATTAATGGTAGCGAGCAGCTTGTCGGAGGTTTCGATTGTGGATTCACCCGACATGCCGCCAGCAAGACGCAAGCCCAGCGGCCCCGCATCGGCGCGACGTTCCGGCTTGATGTCTTTGGGCACTGGCCCGGTTATGATCGGATCGATGCCGGGAAAATCCCGTCCGCCAATCGCTTCGTCCGGGACAAGCTGGCTGTGTTCTTCGGCAAAGGGCGCTGCCTGTGTCGGCATATCCGGCATTGGCTGCAGCTTCGAGGCCCGTTCCAGCAAAGGTGCAAGCTTGCCGTCGCGCGCGCTTAGCGTCTGCTGGCGCTGCATCAGCTCGGCGAGCTTGTTTTCCATGACTTGCTGATCGAGCATCTGGCGGCTCGTGATGCGATCCACTTCCGTGCGCAGCAAGGAAATGCGGTCTTCATAAAGCTGCTGATTGCGGGCCTGCCGGGCAATGCCCGAACTGATCAGATCATCGCGCAACACAAGATAGGCAGTTGAACCGAGATAGGCGGCTGAAAGCGCCAGAAAAGCAGCGCCGCCTGCGATAGCCATCCATGGGCGAAAGGTAAAATGGCTGATTTTTTCACCGCGAGCGATAATGACGACAGGCGGCTCCTTGCGTTCGCCGAAGACCGTCTTTCCCGCTGTTTTCGCCCGCTTATTCGTCATGGCACCCGCATGCCCCTCAGTAGAGCAGCCCGGAACCTGAATTCAGCTGGTGAATGAAGGTAAGGACCGCAGAAGTTTGGCGGAACGTCTTAGAAAACGCACCGATTCCCTAAGTTTGATTACAACTTATTAGGGTTAACAAAGCTTTGCATTTCTGGCTTGCGCCAGCCATGCGGGCCAGAATTAGCCTCAGATCGAGACGGGAGACAAAGTGCGATAAAAGGATGGCGTGAGACCAGCTTCGGCACGCGCCAGGTCGTTGAATGGCGGCTTGAGATCGCCTCGAAAATTCGTTCGCACCAGTTCCTGAAAGCGGGCAACCGGGTCGATACGATTGCGCGCGCAGAAAAAGCGAAACCATTTTGCACCCACCGCCACATGGGTCTTCTCATCATTGTAGATGACATCGAGTATCGCCGCCGTCTCGTGGTCGCCGGTTTCGATCATCTTTTCCAGAAGCGAAGGTGTTAGATCAAGGCCGCGTGCTTCCAGTATGAGCGGAACCACGGCGAGCCGCGCCTCCAGATCATTGCGCGTCTGGTGTGCCGACTGCCACAGCCCGTCATGGGCGGGCATGTCGCCATAATCCGCGCCAAGGTCGTTCAGGCGATTGCGCAACAGGGTGAAATGGCGAGCCTCGTCATCGGCGACCTTCATCCAGCCATCGAAAAAGCTGCGCGGAATGGGTTTGGCCGCAAAGCGCGCCACGATATCGAGCGCCAGATCAATGGCATTCAGCTCAATATGGGCGAGCGCGTGCATGAGCGCGATACGGCCATGCTCTGAATGGAGCGAGCGCTTCTTCATCATGCGCGGCGGCACAAGTTCCGGCTTGTCCGGACGTCCCGGGCGATCCGGCAAGGGCGGATCAAGCGGGCTGCGCACTGAAAGCGTGCGCCCGAACCAGCGTGCGGCTGTCTCGCGGGTGAGGCGCACCTTTTCGTTCAGGTCGGCTGAGGCAATGGCACGAATGGCATTGCCGCGCAGCGTTTGTTCGGGGGATTTTGTCTCACGCATCTGAAACAGATACCGCTTTAAAGCGCGCGCGCCGCTTCGAGTACCTCTTCAGCGTGACCGGCAACTTTCACCTTGTTCCAGACACGGGCAATGCGGCCAGCTGCATCGATCAGAAAGGTCGTGCGCTCGACGCCCATATATTTGCGGCCATACATGCTTTTCTCGACCCATACGCCATAGGCTTCAAGCGCGGTACGCTCTTCGTCTGCGACGAGATCGACGGTCAAATCATGCTTTTTGCGAAACTTGGCATGTTTCGTGGCGCTGTCTGGCGACAGGCCGATCACGCGTGCGCCGATCTTATCGAATTCCGGCTTCAATTGTGAAAAGGCAATCGCTTCCTTGGTGCAGCCGGACGTGTCATCCTTGGGATAAAAATACAGGACAACAGGCTTGCCTTTCAGCGATGACAGGGTGAGTTGGCCGCCGCCCGAAAGTCCATCTGACGGCAAGCTGAAATCCGGTGCCGTTTCGCCAACTTGGGGATGAGCCATATCTGTGCCTTTCTTTTATGGATTAGCATGGAAATCACCTGTTACAGTCCGAGCTATCGCATTCGAGTGACGCTTGTGCAACCATGGAAACCACATCGTTTCGCAGATTGGCGAAATGTCGGAATATGGACGCAAGCGAAAACCGCGGACACCGTCTCAGATGGAAAGGGTGAGTAAAATCAATTCCATACGATTGTTTCATGATTCACTTTATGAAACAAACGTCGATTGCAGCACTTGATATCCGGCTGGGTTATTGACAGAGAAACCGAAACGAATCCGCTTCAGTAAGCGGGAAATGGACAGAATCGAGCGTCTGGCCGCTGATGGCACAGATGGTCTCGCAGACGGCCCGCCGCGCTCGGGACGATCTTTTATTTCGCGTTGTTCCCATGCTTTCGTTTCAATCTGCATTCTGCTCATTCTCATCGGCGGTGCCGGTTTTCTCATTCTCCGTGGTGGTGTGAACAGCGAGCTTTTGCGCAATGAGGCGCAGAAAGCTCTGATCGGGGTGCTGGGCGATGGCGCGACGGCATCAATTGGCAGCGCCGCATTGTCGCTCGATCAGGACAGCCATGTTGCCATGGAAGCACGCGATGTTTCCGTGGCTGATCCCAAGCAAGGCGTTGAAATCAAAGGTATCCGGTCTGTGCGCCTCGGTTTGGCGCCTCTGCCGTTGCTGACCGGCTCGGTTCGCGTGGCGCAGCTCGAAGTCGAGGGTGTGACTTTCGATATGCCGGAGGCCAAGGGCGACGGTTTCTGGAAATCTCTGCCTTATGACGAACGCGGCATTGTCGATTTCGATGCGGTGTCCGAACAGATTTTCGCGGCTATGCGCAGGAGTGTGGAGCTTCTGCGCCAGCAGGACACGCGTGCTATCAGCATTTTCAACAGCACGATCCGCTTTAAGGCGGGCGACGGGCAGCAGTCCGTCAATATCCAGAGCGCGCGACTGGTCGAAGATCAGGGAAAGATCGCCATTACGGGTGATCTGCTCTGGCAGGGCAAGAGAATAGCGATTGACGGCAAGATTGATCGCAATGTGGCGGATAACAGCCTTAAAGGCTTTACGCTCAACATCAATGATATTCCGGTGACACTCGGTTCGCCGCCTGAAGTAACGCCCGTCATGGCGAACAACAGGATCAACCCGGCGCATTTCGAGCTGGATGGGCAGGCGAAAATTACGCTTTCCGGTACAGCGGCTACATCTGATCAGCCAGAACGCCTCGGCGTCGATCTGGGCGTCGATGGCATCGACATGCAGATGGGGCGGGTAGAGGATATTCGCGGTCATGCGCTTTTGAGCCTTGAGCATCAGGTTGGCAGCCGCAAGATCGAGATCAAGCAATCGCAATTACAACTGGGCGGGCTACAGGCGCAGTTCAACGGTGCATTTGGTCCGGAGCCGGAAGATGTGGGCAATCAGGACGGCCCGGCCTATCGTTTCGAGGTTCTGACCAGTTCTGCCACAAGCATGCCTGCTGAATCGACCGAACAGCCGCTTTCTTTTGCGACTCGCATATCTGGTCGTTTTCTCGCCAACCAGTTGCGCGTGCAGTTCGCCAATCTCGATGTGCAGACCGAGAATGGCCAGCTTTACGGGCAGGGCGGCATGGCCTTCGGCAACGGTTCGCCGGAAATGATCTTCATGCTGCGCATTCCGAAAATGCCGGTGGCAGATGCCAAGCATCTCTGGCCAATCGATGTGGCCGATGGCGCCCGTGAATGGGTGCTGAAAAACCTCTATGGCGGTACGCTGAAAGACAGCCAGATCGACATTTCGCTGGCTGCGGGACGCTTCAACGGTCCGGGTCTGCCGCCACCGCTCACGGGCGATGAAATCAAGGGTGATTTCAAGGTTTTCGACACGCGTCTGGATGTTGTCGGTGAATTGCCGCCAGTTCGCGATGCGGATGGCGTGATCACCGTTCGCGGCGCGCATACGACGATCAAGCTGCCTAAAGGCGTAGTCTACACGGCGAACAACAGAAGAGCGGATGTTTCCAACGGCACGCTGATCATTCCGTGGGGCCCGCAGCGTCCGGTTATTTCTGATCTCGATATTACGGTTTCGGGCGATGCATCCGCCATCGCCGAGATTGCCGGCAAAAAGCCGATTGATGTGTTGAAAAATGTGCCGTTCCTGCCAGAAGACGTCTCAGGTGATGTCAAGGCGCAGGTGAAGGTAAGCTTCGCCGTGTCGAAGGACCCGCCGCCCGGTACGTTGAAATGGAATGCCGATATCGGTTTCAACAATCTCGATATTGCAAAGCCCGTTGGCGGCTCGAATGTAAGCAATGCCACAGGCACGATCAAGGTTGACCAGACTGCCGCTGTCATCACCGCGGATGCCAAGCTCGACGGCGTGCCGGGTAAGGTGACGATGGTCGAGCCGGTCGATCTCTCCGGCCCTGCAAAACGCGATCAGAAGATCAAGCTGGAAATCGACGACAAGACCCGCAACGCGGTCTTTCCGGGACTCAATTCCGTCTTTTCTGGGCCGATGTCGGTCGATCTGAGCATGGCAGACGGCGGAAAACGCCACGTCACTGCCGATCTTGCCAAGACGCAGGTGGACCTGTCATGGCTTGGATGGCGCAAGGGCGCAGGCATTCCGGCCAAGGCGACTTTTGATTTTTTCCAGAACCCGGACGACAAGAGCAAGATCGATATCACCAATCTGGTCTTCACTGGTGATGCCTTCGGTGTGAAAGGCAATCTGTCGATTGCCAAGGGCGACTTCCAGTCCGCTGATTTCAGCGAATTGCGTCTCAATCGAAATGACGATTTGTCAGTCAAAGCCACCAAGGGCGCCAATGGCTACCGTGTCACTGTGCGCGGATCGCAATTCGACGCGCGCGCTTTGATCAAGCAGGCGTCGGATCTGGGCGGCAGGGGTAGCAGCGGCAAAAGCAAGGGACCACGTGTGGTCGTGAGCGCACAGGTGGATGAAGTCAGCGGCTTCAACGGCGAATCCCTGCGCAATGTTGCCATTTCTTACGAAAGCTCCGGCAATCGCATTTCCGGTGTTTCTGTCAATGCCCAGACCGCATCCGGTCAGTCATTCGTCGCCACCAACAATGATCAGGGCGACGCCCGGTCGATTTCGCTCCAGTCCAACGATGCGGGCGCGGTGCTGCGCTTCTTCGACTTGTACGACAAGATGCGCGGCGGCAAAATAACGGTGGGTCTCGCTGCACAGGGCGACGGTCCATTGCGCGGGCAGATTGATGCGCGCAATTTTGCGATCATCAACGAGCCGCGTCTGGCCAAGCTCGTATCCAGCCCACCTGCCACCGGCGGAGCGAGCCTCAATCAGGCGGTAAAGCGTGATATCGATGTGTCGCGCGTCGATATCGAGCGCGGCTTCTCGCTGATTGAAAAGGGTGATGGCTATCTCAACCTGTCGAAGGGCGTGGTGCGCGGGCCATCGGTCGGGACCACCTTCCAGGGAACGCTTTACGACAAGCAAGGCAATATGGCGATCACCGGCACCTTCATGCCAGCCTATGGCGTGAACCGCCTGTTCGGTGAAGTGCCTATCGTGGGCATGCTGCTGGGGAATGGTCGTGATCGCGGCCTGATCGGCATTACGTACAAGCTTTCGGGAAGCGCCAAGCAGCCACAGGTTATCGTCAATCCGATCTCGATCATAGCACCGGGTATCTTCCGCTCGATCTTCGAATTCTAGAGTGGTTCTGTGTGGAACTACCGTGCACAAAAAAGCCGGGCACTAAGCCCGGCTTCTTCATTTCAATTCATACTGATTGGCAGATCAGGCCGGGCGGATAAGCACGTGGCGCTTCTTGCCGAGCGAGAGCTTGATGACGCCCTGATCGTTCAATGCACCGGCATCGATCATCATGCGCGGATCGGTAACCGGTTCGTCATTGATGCGCACAGCTCCACCTTCGACGTGACGACGTGCTTCACCATTCGTCGTGCAGAGTTCTGCCAGAACCATCAGCGCCAGAATGCCGATGCCGCTGTTGAGCGTGGCCTTATGGACGCCGACCGTCGGAAGATTTTCAGACAGTTCGCCGTCTTCAAAGGTCTTGCGGGCGGTTTCGGCGGATTCCTCAGCTGCGTCGCGGCCATGCAGAATAGCCGTTATCTCAGTCGCGAGGATCTTCTTCGCTTCGTTGATCTCGGAGCCTTCGAGCGCCGCCAGCTTGGCGATCTCATCCATCGGAAGCGTCGTGTAGAGCTTCAGGAAGCGCTCGACGTCGGCATCTTCGGTGTTGCGCCAGTATTGCCAGAAGTCATAGGCGCTTAGCATTTCCGCATTGAGCCAGATGGCGCCGCCCAGCGACTTGCCCATCTTCTGGCCGGAAGCGGTGGTGAGCAGCGGGGAGGTCAAGGCATAGAGCTGCGGTGTCCCCATGCGGTGGCCGAGGTCGATACCGTTGATGATATTGCCCCACTGATCGGAGCCGCCCATCTGCAGACGGATATCGTGGCGCTTGCTCAGCTCGACAAAATCATAAGCCTGCAGGATCATGTAGTTGAATTCGAGGAAGGACAACGACTGCTCACGGTCGAGACGCGTCTTCACCGAATCGAAGGACAGCATGCGATTGACCGAGAAGTGACGGCCCACGTCGCGCAGGAATTCGAGGTAATTGATGTTGCGCAGCCAGTCGGCATTGTTGACCATCAGCGCGTCGGTAGCGCCATCACCAAAGGTGAGGTAGTTCGCGAAGACGCGCTTGATGCCGGCAATATTCTCGGCAATCGTATCTTCGGTCATCAGCTTGCGTGCTTCGTCCTTGAAGGACGGATCGCCAACCATGCCCGTGCCGCCGCCCATCAGGGCGACAGGCCTGTGGCCGGTCTGCTGGAACCAATGCAGCATCATGATCTGGATAAGGCCGCCCGCGTGCAGACTTGGTGCCGTCGGGTCGAAGCCGATATAAGCCGTCACGGTTTCCTTGGCCAACAATTCGTCGAGGCCGCTTTCATCAGAGATTTGATGAATGAAGCCACGCTCGGAAAGCGTGCGAAGAAAATCGGATTTGAAACCGGACATTCCTTTTTCCTGACTGATAAGGCGAAGTTGAAACTGGAGTAAGCGGCTGCTTACAACAAAGTGATAAGTTGGCCTTTAGCACCAATCAACCGCCAAAAACAAGGAAACTCCCCAAGGACTGGGGAAACACGTAATTTGCGCAGGTTTCGTCAACAGCTTCGACTGTTCAGTGCTGTGCGGTGCCTGAAAACAGATTGAGCACGATGACACCGGCGATGATCAAGCCCATGCCGGCCACGGCGGCAAAGTCGAGCTTCTGGCCGAAGACAAGCCAGCCAATCAGCGCGACCAGCGTGACGCCGATCCCCGACCAGACGGCATAGGCGATGCCGACGGGAATGGTCTTCAAGGTCAGAGACAAGAAATAAAAGGCAAGTCCGTAGGCGATGATCACCACGACAGATGGGCCAAGGCGGGTAAAGCCGTCCGAGGCCTTGAGGCTCAATGTGCCGATGACTTCGGAGCAGATGGCAATTGCGAGAAGGGCATAGACCGGCATGGCGCACCTGCTGAGAAACGAATCGACCTGACGAAAACACTATGCACAAAAAATCCGGCGGAGCGATCCGCCGGATAAGACCAGATAAATCTGGTTTGCGACTGAGGCCGAAGCGTTGCTTAGCGCAGTCGCTTTGGACGCGCTTCGACCAGTTCGCCCATCAGGCGGCGGTCGAGATATTCCGAGCATTCTTCGATCAGCTGGTCGCCATGGCCTGCAAAGAAGTGGTTGGCGCCTTCAATCGTGTTCTGCGTAATGGTGATGCCCTTCTGGGTCTTGAGCTTGTCCACCAGCGCCTGCACGTCCTTGGGCGGTGCAACCTTGTCCTGATCACCATGGATGATGAGACCAGACGAAGGGCAGGGCGCGAGGAACGAGAAGTCATAGGTGTTCGGCTGCGGCGCGACGGAGATGAAGCCTTCGATCTCTGGACGGCGCATCAGAAGCTGCATGCCGATCCAGGACCCGAAGGAATAACCGGCAACCCAACAATTCTTGGAATCCGGATGCAGGGCTTGCACCCAGTCGAGCGCGCTCGCCGCATCAGACAATTCGCCTGCGCCATGATCGAATTCGCCTTGGCTGCGACCGATGCCGCGGAAGTTGAAGCGCAGTGTCGTAAAACCGCGCTGCTGGAACATATAGAACAGATCGTAGACGATCTTGTTGTTCATCGTGCCGCCGAACTGCGGATGCGGGTGCAGGATGAGCGCGATGGGCGCATTCTTTTCCTTGGAAGGCTGATAGCGGCCTTCGAGGCGTCCGGCAGGTCCGTTAAAAATGACTTCTGGCATGTGTACTCCGCTTGTAACGGGAAGACCGGACCGGAAGCTGCGAACTTGACGTTGGGGGACGCCGCTTCTAGAACCGATTTGAAATTTTGACAGGCTGAACCTGAAGTTCAGCACGTAGAATGGCTTAATAGGCTTTTCCGGATTGAAAATTCAAGGAAATTGCGCTCGAAGCCCATTCTTGACGTTATTTAGGAGATAGGGACGGTGAACGTGAGCGGCAAGAGGCTGTATCTGGACTATAATGCCAGTGCGCCTTTGCTCGATGAAGCGCGGGATGCGGTTATCGAGGCTTTGGGCATTACGGGCAATCCGTCCTCCGTGCATCGTGAGGGCCGTGCTGCGCGTGCGCTGGTTGAAGCGGCCCGCCGCAACGTTGCATCGCTGGTCAATGCTAAACCCGAACATGTCTTCTTTACCTCTGGCGCAACCGAAGCTGCATCCACGCTTTTGACGCCGAATTACATGATGGGCCGCTCGACGGTGCGTCTTTCGCATCTTTATGTCAGTGCGACCGAACATCCTTGCATGACCGCTGGCGGCCAGTTTGCGGCGGAGAATATCACCACATTGCCTGTCGATGAAAACGGCATTCTACGGCTGGATGTGCTGACGGAAACGCTCGCTGCCCATGACAAGAGCAAAGGCTTGCCGCTGGTCGCCGTGCAGGCCGCGAATAACGAAACCGGCGTCATTCAGCCCGTGGCGAAAATTGCTGCTATCGTGAAGGCTGCGGGGGGCATCTATGTCGTGGACGCTGTTCAGGCCGCAGGGCGTATTCCGCTCGATATTTCAGACAATTGCGGCGATTATCTCATTGTTTCGTCCCATAAGATCGGCGGCCCGAAGGGTGTCGGCGCAGTTATCGCCGTTTCCGACCTTATGATGCCGCGCGCGCTGGTGCGTGGCGGCGGGCAGGAGAAAGGGCACCGTGCGGGCACAGAGGCTTTGCCGCTGATTGCGGGCTTTGGCGCTGCTGCTGCCGTAGCAAAAAAGCGGCTCGATGCTGGTGGCTGGTCTTCCAATATGCGGGACAGTCTGGAAGCGGGCATTGCAGAAATTGCACCGGGCGCTGTCATTCACGGCAAGTCGGTCAGCCGTTTGCCCAATACGACATTCTTCTCGCTCGATGGCCAGAAAGCGGAAACGGTTCAGATTGCCTTTGATCTTGGCGGAATAGCGCTTTCCGCGGGTTCAGCCTGTTCGTCAGGCAAGGTCGGCCCTAGCCACGTGCTGGCCGCCATGGGCCACGAGGATGGTCCCGGCGCGATCCGTGTTTCGCTGGAACCAGATGTCTGTGCGGATTCGGTCGACGCGTTTCTCGCGGTCCTGCGCACAATCGTCGAACGCCACACCAGAAAAGCCTCGACCTAAAAATCGAGGCCAAGTTTCTTCTTCGCAGCTGCGATATAGCCTTCATAGCGGGTTTTGAACTCTTCCCGCTTGGCAATATCGTCTGCGATATCGGAGGAAGCACTGGCATTTGAAATATTGAACTTGTCGTGGGCGTTCTGAAAGAACTTCAGCTGTTCGATGGTTTTGCCCTCGTCATTCACCTGCTGCTCGAGGAATTTCACATAGTCCTGCAGATCACTGGTGCTCATCATGGTTTTCCTTCCATGCTGAACTACATATGAGCAAGCCCGCAGACGGCAAGAGCGCGATGATTCCTTTGCTCGGCTTGAACGCCGGAGTTTTCGAAGGAAAATCAACGCTTCAAAGCCGGTATTGGCTTTTCCTGCGATACGTTTCATCGGACTGTTTCAATAAGTTGATCATTTTAATCGGCATTTTTAGGGGCAAATTTGAAACCGGCGCTTGAAATTCAGTTTAGAGAGGTTTTAAAGAAGGGCCACGCACACTATATTGAGGCGGTATTGTTCAAGACATATCACCTTGACGTTTGCAACTGTCGGGCCTTGACCCCGACGAGGATGGAGAACGCCAATGCCTGCAGTGCAGGAGACCATTGATCAGGTCCGCGGCCTTGACGTGGATCAGTACAAGTACGGCTTCGAAACGACGATCGAAGCAGAGAAGGCTCCCAAGGGCCTGAACGAAGACATCATTCGCTTCATCTCCGCTAAGAAGAACGAGCCGGAATGGATGCTGGAATGGCGCCTGAAGGCCTATGAGCGCTGGCTCACCATGGAAGAGCCAAGCTGGGCGCGTGTCGACTATCCGAAGATCGATTTCCAGGACGCCTATTATTACGCGGCCCCGAAGAACCAGAGCGGCCCGAAGTCGCTGGACGAAGTCGATCCGGAACTTCTGAAAACCTACGAAAAGCTTGGCATTCCGCTGCGCGAGCAGGAAATTCTTGCTGGTGTCCGCAAGCAGGGCGATCCGAGCGAAATTGACGGCAATCCTTCCGACAATGTCTATGCATCCGGCCGCGTGGCCGTCGATGCCGTGTTCGACAGTGTTTCGGTTGTGACCACCTTCAAGGAAGAACTGTCCAAGGCGGGCGTGATCTTCTGCTCGATTTCGGAAGCGATCCGCGAGCATCCGGAGCTGGTCCAGAAATATCTGGCTTCGGTCGTTCCGGTGTCGGACAACTATTATGCGACGCTGAATTCGGCTGTCTTCACGGATGGATCGTTCGTCTATGTTCCGAAGGGCGTTCGCTGCCCGATGGAACTGTCGACCTATTTCCGTATCAACGAGAAGAATACGGGTCAGTTCGAACGCACTCTCATCATCGCTGATGAAGGCGCCTATGTTTCCTATCTGGAAGGTTGCACCGCGCCGCAGCGCGATGAAAACCAGCTGCACGCCGCCGTGGTTGAACTGGTTGCGATGGAAAACGCCGAAATCAAGTATTCGACGGTCCAGAACTGGTATCCGGGCGATAGCAGTGGCAAGGGCGGCATCTACAACTTCGTAACCAAGCGTGGCGATTGCCGTGGCGACAATTCCAAGATCTCCTGGACACAGGTTGAGACCGGTTCCGCCATCACCTGGAAATACCCGTCCTGCATTCTGCGCGGCGACAATTCGCGCGGCGAGTTCTACTCGATTGCCGTGTCGAACGGTTATCAGCAGATCGACTCGGGCACCAAGATGATCCATCTCGGCAAGAACACGTCGAGCCGCATCATTTCCAAGGGTATTTC
The DNA here is from genome assembly GCF_052045675.1 of Brucella sp. 22210. Taxonomy (NCBI): domain Bacteria; kingdom Pseudomonadati; phylum Pseudomonadota; class Alphaproteobacteria; order Hyphomicrobiales; family Brucellaceae; genus Brucella; species Brucella sp. 22210. The sequence goes on along the minus strand of NZ_JBQEPD010000009.1, from coordinate 96,052 downwards.
GGCTGGCAAGTCGAACAACACCTATCGCGGACAGGTTTCGGCCCATCGCAAGGCTGAGAATGCCCGCAACTTCACCCAGTGCGACTCGCTTCTGATCGGCAACGATTGCGGCGCGCATACGGTGCCGTACATCGAAGCAAAGAACGCTACGGCGCAGTTCGAGCACGAGGCAACCACCTCCAAGATTTCCGAAGACCAGCTGTTCTACGTGATGCAGCGCGGCATTCCGGAAGAGGAGGCAATCGCTCTCATCGTCAATGGCTTCGTGAAGGAAGTCATTCAGGAACTGCCGATGGAGTTCGCCGTCGAAGCTCAGAAGCTTATCGGCATCTCGCTTGAGGGCAGCGTCGGTTAACCGACGCATTCCTCCCTTCTCGCATCAGATTTTCTGGCCAGCCTTTTCCTGGCATTAGAACAAGGTTTACATTCATGCTTGAGATCAAGAACCTCCATGCAAAGATCGCCGACACGGATACCGAGATCATCCGTGGCCTGAACCTCACCGTGAACAAGGGTGAAGTGGCTGCGATCATGGGTCCGAACGGTTCGGGCAAGTCCACGCTGTCCTACATCCTCGCTGGTCGCGACGACTACGAAGTGACCGAAGGCGACATTCTCTATAACGGCGAGTCGATCCTCGAACTCGACCCGGCAGAACGCGCCGCCAAGGGCATTTTCCTCGCTTTCCAATATCCGATGGAAATACCGGGCGTTGCCACGATGGAATTCCTGAAGGTTGCGATGAACAGCCAGCGCAAGGCGCGCGGTGAACCGGAACTGAAGATTCCGGAATTCATCAAGCGCGTGAAGGACGTCGCCGGCGGCCTCAACATCGACATGAACATGCTCAAGCGCCCGCTCAATGTCGGCTTCTCGGGCGGCGAAAAGAAGCGCGCTGAAATTCTTCAGATGCAGCTTCTGGAGCCAAGCCTCTGCGTGCTCGACGAAACCGACTCCGGCCTCGACATCGATGCGCTGAAGATCGTTTCGGAAGGCGTCAATGCGCTGCGTTCGCCTGATCGCGCCGTGATCGTCATCACCCACTATCAGCGTCTGCTCGAATACATCGTTCCCGATAGCGTGCACGTGCTTTACAAGGGCCAGGTCATCAAGTCTGGCGACAAGAGCCTCGCACTGCATCTGGAAGAAAACGGTTATGCCGAAGTAATCGGCGAAGCAGCCTGAGGAGGATTGGATTATGAATATCCAGACCACTCAGACCGCAAAGCCGAGGACGCCTGCTGAAAGCGCGCTGATTGACAGCTTTGGCGATCTTATCGGCAATTTGTCCGGTAATGGCGATGTCGTTGTAGCACGCGATACGGCGCTTGAACTGCTCAAGACCAACGGGCTGCCGTCCCGTCGCGTTGAAAGCTGGCATTACACGGATTTCCGCACGCTTTTGAAGGGCGTTGCGGCATTCGACAGCTCTGCGGGTTCGCAGCCGCTTTCGGCATTGCTTGCCGGTTCCACCATTCTGGCCGCCAGCAATGGCGTTGCGCTTGACGCCAAGGCACTTGAAGGCGTTTCGCTGACGCCGGTTCGTGAAGCGTTGGCCGATGGCTCGTTGGCCCTCCAGCTCAAGACGCGTGGCACCGACGATACAATCGGCCAGATCAACGCTGCTTATGTCAGCGATGGCTGGATGATCTCGATTGCCGACGGCACCGAGCTGGAATCGCCTCTCGAAATCCAGAACATCCAGAAGACCGGGCAGGGCCATACGCGCTTTCCGGTTCGCATCGGTTCCGATGTCAAGGCAACGATCATCGAACGCCAGAACGGCGGCGAAAGCGATGCTTTCTCGACGTCGGTGAGCCATGTTTCGGTTGGTGATGGTGCAGAAGTCCTCTGGGTCATCCTGCGCGATTTCGGCCAGGCGACGCAGCTTTCGCAGTTCAATGCGACGATCGGCAAGGGCTCCAAGCTCACGCTCTACATCGTCAATGCGGGCGGCAAGCTGGTTCGTCAGGAAGTGCACGTCAATGTGACGGGTGAAGATTCCGACTTCGAGCTTCGCGGCCTCAATCTTCTGGCCGACGACACGCATACCGACATTACCATGACGGTCGGTCATCTGGTGGAGAACACCCGTTCGACCCAGATCATCCGCAATGTGGTCAAGGACCGTGCGCGCGGCGTTTTCCAGGGCATGATCCGCGTTGCGCAGATCGCCCAGAAGACCGATGCCCGCATGGCCTGCAACACGCTCTTGCTTTCGGATGAGGGCGAGTTCGATGCCAAGCCGGAACTCGAAATCTTTGCGGATGACGTGGCCTGCGGTCACGGTGCAACGGTTGCCGAGCTTTCCAAGGACTATCTGTTCTATCTGATGGCCCGGGGTGTTCCGGAAAACGAGGCGCGTGGCCTGCTGATCAAGGCGTTCATCGCCGAGATCATCGAAGAGCTGGAAGACGAAACGCTGGTTGACGCACTGGAAGCAGTGCTGTCCAACTGGCTCGCCATTCATGCCTGAGTAAATCGGGCCTGAGTAAATCGGGCCTGATTGAATGAGACAGCGCGCAGATGTGCGCGCTGTCTTTTCCTGCCGAACGGCAAAAGGTACGATCATGGACCAGAAGAATCCGCTTGTTGCGGCCTATGACGTGGAAGCCATCCGCCGGGATTTCCCGATCCTGTCGCGCGAAGTACACGGCAAACCGCTTGTCTATCTCGACAATGGCGCTTCGGCGCAGAAGCCGCAGAGCGTCATTGACGCCGTGACGCATGCCTATTCCAATGAATATGCGAATGTTCATCGCGGTCTGCATTTCCTGTCGAATGCCGCAACCGATGCCTATGAAAAGTCGCGCGAAAGCGTTCGGCGTTTTCTGAATGCTGGCTCAGTCGATGAAATCGTCTTCACCAAGAACGCTACTGAAGCGATCAATACGGTCGCTTATGGCTATGGCATGCCGCATATCGGCGAGGGCGACGAGATTCTGGTCTCGATCATGGAGCACCACTCCAATATCGTGCCATGGCATTTCATTCGTGAACGTCAGGGCGCGAAGCTGGTTTTCGCTCCGGTGGACGATGAAGGCATCTTCCACATCGAGGAATTCGAGAAGCGTCTGACGGATCGCACCAAGCTGGTCGCCATCACGCATATGTCGAATGCGCTCGGCACCGTGACGCCGATCAAGAAGATCGTTGAACTTGCCCATGCGCGCGGCATTCCGGTGCTGGTCGATGGCAGTCAGGGCGCAGTGCATCTGCCGGTCGACGTGCAGGATCTGGGTTGTGACTGGTATGTTTTCACCGGCCACAAGGTCTATGGTCCGTCCGGTATCGGTGTTCTTTACGGACGCGCCGAGATGCTGGAAAAGATGCGTCCCTTCCAGGGCGGCGGCGAAATGATCGAGGAAGTCACGGAAGATAACGTGACTTACAATCATCCGCCGCACCGGTTTGAGGCTGGCACACCGCCTATCGTTCAGGCGATCGGCCTTGGCGCAGCACTTGAATATATGGAAAAGATTGGCCGTCACGCCATTCTCGCCCATGAGGAAGATTTGCGCGATTACGCCCACGAACAGCTGGGCAAGATCAATTCGCTCCGTATTTTCGGTCATGCGCCGGATAAGGGAGCGATCATCTCGTTTGCGCTGGAAGGCATCCATGCGCATGATGTGTCGATGGTGATCGACAGGGCCGGGGTCGCTGTGCGTGCGGGCACGCATTGCGCGCAACCCCTCTTGAAACGCTTTGGCGTCACCTCTACATGCCGTGCATCCTTTGCCATGTACAATACCCGCGCTGAAGTGGATGCATTGGCGGAAGCCTTGGAAAAGGCGAGGAAGTTTTTCGGATGACCGAGATGGAACAAAAAGTTCAGGATCAGGCTGAAACCAAGCCTGCCGATGAAACGGCGAAAGCCGAGGGCGGCTCTGTATTTTCTGCCTCCGCCATTCCGCAGGAGGAACTCCTGCGCATGACGGACGACATCATTGCGGCGCTGAAGACTGTTTATGATCCAGAGATTCCGGCTGATATCTACGAACTCGGCCTCGTCTACAAGATCGATATCGAAGACGACCGTACCGTGAAGATCGAAATGACCCTGACAGCTCCCGGCTGCCCGGTTGCTGGCGAGATGCCGGGCTGGGTGGAAAACGCTGTCGGCGCGGTTGAAGGCGTTTCCATGGTCGAAGTTTCGATGACATTCGATCCGCCATGGACTGCAGACCGCATGTCCGAAGAAGCGCAGGTCGCTGTCGGCTGGTACTGATTGTCGTTACAAATTCATGTACGAAAAAGCCCCGTTATGCGGGGCTTTTTTGTTTGCAGTGCTTAGTGGCTCAATGTCCGGTCGTCTTGGCGTAATGCAGGGATTGCTTGCCTGCACAGCCACGCAGTAATCCGACAAGGCCGCCAAGCGCCGTTGCGGATGCAAGTACTGCAGGTGCTCCTTTCAGGGGGATAGACAATATGGACACCAGCAATTTCCAGCTGCGGCTTGCCAGCAAGGAAGGCAGTTTTCCAAGCGCTCGCGACGGGTTCTTCTTATAGGATGAAATGAACTCCGTCGTGTTGTGATCGCGATTGCGGCGGAAATGATAGGAAAGCGTCAACCGGCAAAGCGGCACGGTTTCGTAGACGATCGCATCTGGCGCCCAACCCGTTCGCGCGCCGAGCGTTTTCGCCTTCGCCCATAAATGCCAGTCCTCGCCGCCTGTCAGGCCGAAATAGGAATCGAATTTGAGGCCCGTCTCGCGGAAAAAATCGAGCCTGCCCATCCAGCTCCCGGTGGCAACCTTGATGCCATCAGCCATGCCGCCTTCCCATTTCAGGCGTGATTTGCGCTCTGAACGGCTGGCGAGCCGATCCAGTCCGGACCAGACGAATTTCTGCCAGCTGTTCAATTTGCCATCTATGGGCATTGGGCGCACCGGCGAGCCGACAATATCCAGCTTTTCGCGCTGCTGCTCCGCAAATAACTCAACCAGCCAGTCAGCTTCAGGAATCTCGTCATCGTCAATGAAGACCAGAAAATCATGATCATTTCTGATGGCATGGTTGAGCGCGCAATTGCGGGAATGCGAAATGCCGATCCGCTGTTCCAGCTGATACTGGACAACGTGCTGCGGCATATGCGCTTCAAAGCGAGCAACCCGTTCATCCAGCGTTCTGCGCGTGTTGTTCTCCACGACCAGAAAATGCAGAGCGGCCTGTTCTGGTACGATGACGCTTTTCAATGACTCTAAAAGTGTACCCAGCATCGCAGGGCGATTTCTGGTTACAACAGAAACCAGAATGGAAAATTTTTGCATGAACCATCTCGTTCTTAAATAATGTCAAATTATATATTGAGTTGAGGAATGGTTGCATCGCAAATAATTGGGTTTAATTTTATAATGTTTATTATTAGAAATATAATATATAATTATACTACAAAGAAATTGGGTGTGACGCGAAATATGTCAGCCCCGATGGTCAGGCAAAGTTAAGACAGCAATTGGTTTTGAGTGGCGGCAAAAACTGGAGCGGGTAGCGGGAATCGAACCCGCGCGTTCAGCTTGGGAAGCTGACAGGCTACCATTACATCATACCCGCAATCTGCAAGATATTTCAATATCTTGAAGCCTATTCTGGCTCAATCAGATCGAAGAGTTTTGCACTCTGGGAAACAAGCTATGTTCTCTTGCCGAGCCCGTCAATCTGTAAGATCACGGCAAGGCTATCCATCATGAAGAAAGTTGTCCCTCAGTCGCAAAGCTGTGATTGACCGTGATCCTTATTGATCGAAAGCGCCATGAAAATAAGAATATTTGGTCTTATTTATAAGTACGGCCCGGCCCGACAGGTATTGATGTTCTTCGGAGATAGGATCATCGAAGAAATCTGCGAGTTGACGGACCGTCGGAGGAGTGCAATTCGATTGCGCTGTCTGGAGGAAGACTAGTATGCGTTACCATCTTATGGCTGCTGTCGCAGCAGGTGTTTCGCTTTTTGCCTTTGCGGCACACGCAGAAGATTTCACCATCGGAAAACTGAAGGCCTATGATCGCGCGAGCCAGGTCGTGACATTGGATAATGGTCAGAGTTTCGAACTTTTCCCGAATACACATCCCAATGTCAGGGTTGGACAGAAGGTGATTGTTGACTGGCAGAGCAATCTGAACGGCGATGACCATGCCGATTTTGTCGGTCCGATGCCGATGCATTGATACTAGGCGCTTCAAATAAGAACAGCTTCGTGGAAGAGGCGGCATTCGTGCCGCCTCTTTGCTTTTGATCACGCGCTGTTACCGTCTTCAACTCTGCTGTCGGGGCGCGAGAATTAGCGCTGTCGCATATTGATATCCGTCAATCTGTCGCCATTTGCAGAACACGGAGTCCCGGACCGGATCGATAATGAGTCCCGCCCAGCGGTTCTCCAAGGTGCGGACTAAGAGCGAAATCGATTGACGGATACTACATGGTGAAGACAACCAAGCGTCGCGCATTGCTGATCGTGAACCCCAATGCCCGTAACGGGAAGGGGTTTGGCGGCATGATGAGGACGGAACTTGAGCGCGGCGGATTGGAGTTGTTCGAGCATCAACCTCGCGAGGGCGAAACCATCTCGGATGTCATCTCACGCGAGCGGGACCATGATCTGGTCATCATTGGCGGCGGAGACGGCTCACTCAATGCGGCTGCAAAAGGGCTTATGGAGACCGGCATGCCGCTTGCCATTTTGCCCCTTGGCACAGCCAATGATTTTGCCCGCACGGTGAGCATCCCAGCCGATCCAGTTGAGGCGGCACGTCAGCTCGTGGCTTATGAAACTCATCCCATCGATCTGGGCGAGGTGAATGGTCATCTCTATTTCAATGTGGCGAGCATCGGGTTTAGCGCCGAACTTGCGCAGCAGTTGAGCGCGGACGCGAAAAAGAAATGGGGCAAGCTCGGCTACGGTATCGTCGCAGCGCGCATTTTAATGCGTTCAGAGCTGTTTACCGCCTATCTTGAACATGACGGCATCACAGAAAAGATCAAAACCCTGCAGGTGTCGGTCGGTAATGGCAAGTTTTACGGTGGCGGTATGGCCGTTGAAAAGGACGCTGCCATCGATGACGGCAAGCTGGATTTCTACAGCCTCGAAGTCGACCACTGGTGGCATTTGCTGCGGCTGTTGCCAAGCTTGCGGCGAGGCACACAGTCGAAATGGGATGATGTGCGCGCTTTTCCCACCACAGAGGTGATTATCCGCACCAAGAAGCCGCGCGCGGTCAATACTGATGGTGAACTTTCCACCTGGACGCCAGCGCATTTCAAACTGCATCGGCGGGCGATCAATGCCCTTATTCCGGCTCCATCGGCGCGTAGTCGCTGAAAGTTAGTCAAAAAAAGGGCCCGCAGCTATGAAGCGCGGGCCTAATCATGACGTTAGGTGACTGGCTCAGAGGTCATGAGAGCCACTTCTAAAACGGGATACTCCTTCGAATGTTCCCCCTTTAGAAGAAAAAATACCAGATAATCAGCACGAGGATGAATGGTACGCCCAGAAGCCACAGAATGAGTGCTCGAAACATGATGTTCTCCTTGTTGTATGTTTCCAACTCTGTGGGAGGCAGGTTGGTTCCACAATTCAGGGAGGCGGCGCGCTGCACTGTTAATCATCTTGTGCGTGTATCGACTCAAATTACAGCTTTTCTGAAAGTTTTAATGATCCGTCAATAAATCGGTGACATCACTGGATTTATGTAAAGTGCAGCCAGCGTTTTTGGCTGCCTGTCGAGTAACGGGCGTGTGGCGTATGAGTTCGAAGCGTGGGCTGAAAATTTCGGTCAGCGAAAAGGCGGCGATGTTGCGTGACAAACGCGGCTCGGTCGCCATGATGACCTTCATGGCTATTGCCGTTGCTCTTGCTGGTTGCGCCACGCCTCCACAGGGCAAGCCTAAACCCAAGCGCTCCAAGGAATATTTCGCCGAGTCCAAATATGGCGTGAAAGCCAGCCCCCGTGTTGCCTATGGCACCGGTAAGCCTTTGCCGCGCGGCGGCGGACGCGATCAGACAGGCCAGCCTTACAAGGTCAAGGGCCGCTGGTACTATCCGAAAGAAGACAAGAACTATACGGCTGTCGGCCGTGCGTCCTGGTATGGCGAGGCCTTTCATGGCCGTCTGACCGCCAATGGCGAAGTCTATGATATGGCGCATCTGACCGCAGCGCATCCGACCATGCCGCTGCCGAGCTATGCCCGCGTGACCAATATGGACACCGGCAGCTCCGTCATTGTTCGCGTGAATGATCGCGGTCCTTACGAATTTAACCGCGTGATCGATCTGTCGCAGAAGGCGGCGGAAATGCTCGACTACCAGCATCACGGCACCGCCAATGTGAAGGTCGAATATGTCGGGCGCGCGCCTCTGGAAGGCAACGACGACGCCTATCTGTTGGCATCCTACCGTCCGTCTGGCGGCGACATGATCGGCCAGCCAGCAACGGGCGTAATGATGGCCATGAATGGTCCGACGCCCACATCGCCGAAATCCCGCATTCCGATGCCTGCCATGGAGCCGCAAAGCGCGCCTATGCCAGGCTATGCGCCTGTTCCGCAGGAATCGCCGTTCTCGGTCAATCCGGCTTATGGCGACGCTTCCGGCCCCGCACCGATTTTGCCGCCCAATGTGCCGACGCCGTCGCGCAAGCCGAATTCCAGCTTTGGTATGGCCAATGCCGGTCATATCAACGGACTGGCAGGTTATGCGTCTGACCGGATCGCCGCGAGCGCCTATACCGAAGAGCGCACCTATGGCAGCATCCTGACGCCAAGCGCTATTTCCAGTGCATGGAAGCGCCGCAACGCGGAAGAGCACGGCGAATATGTCGAGCTGGGCCTGTTCGACACGCTTGAAGCTGCTGAAAAGATGCAGCGCGCACTTCCGAAAACAGCTAAAATCAGCCGCACCAAGGTGCCGACTGAAAAGGGCGAGTTCTATGAACTGACCGCCGTTGCGGAAAAAGGCGGTAACGACGCTCTTCTGCGCGCCGCCTGGAAGGCTGGAGCAGCGAACGCATTTGTCGTGCGTATGGACTGAGTGTCTGCTCTAAAGCCGTAAGTCTTTTTGCTTTTTGATTCAGGCACGAAGACCCGTTCAATCGCATCATATTTGAGTGATGCGGTTTGAAGGATTGATTTTGGTCGAATTCGTTGCGTAAGCTTGCGTTCAGTGCGGTCGTGACAGGATTTCCATGGGGCTTCATTCGAGAATTGCTGGGGTTTTAGCAGCTGGAACGGTGGGAATCGCTGCCGTTCTGACGTCTGTTGCGTCTGTCGCTGCACCGGTCGAGACTTCACTCGTGGTCAAGGCTCCGCAAGCCCTGCTGATCGATGATCGCAGCGGCACTGTGCTTCTCTCAAAAGGTGCAGAAACGCCAATCCCTCCTGCATCGCTCGCCAAGCTGATGACGGCGGAAGTGGTGTTTGAAGCGCTGGAAAAAGGCCAGACGACGCTTGAAACCCCCTATACGGTCAGTGAAAATGCATGGCGCACCGGCGGCGCTCCATCGGGCACATCGACCATGTTCGCCCGCATTAAGTCGTCACCGACCGTCGCGGATCTTCTTCAGGGACTAATTGTTCAGTCGGCTAACGATGGTGCGATCATTCTGGCTGAAGGACTGGCTGGAAGCGAGCAAAGTTTCGCAGAGCGGATGAACCAGCGCGCCAGGGAGCTTGGTCTTTCTAATTCGGTGTTTGTGAATTCGACTGGTTTGCCAGCAAACGGACAGTCGGTCACACTGGATGATCTGGCCAAACTTGCGCGCCATATTCACTCGGCTCACCCGGATTTCTACAAATATTATTCGCAGGAAGCCTTTACTTGGAACAACATCACGCAGCGCAACCGCAATCCGCTGTTGCGGCTGGACGTTGGTGCGGATGGCATGGGCACCGGTTATACGGAAGCATCGGGCTACGCTCTCGTCGCATCGGCGCAGCAGAATGGGCGGCGTCTGTTTCTGGCATTGAGCGGTCTTGCCAGCGTTAAGGAACGCGAAGAGGAAGCCAGAAAGCTCATTCAGTGGGGTATGACGTCGTTTGATGATATGCGTCTTTATTCGGCAAACGATATTGTCGGTGAAGCGCAGGTCTTCGGCGGCACGCAGGCCAGCGTTTCGCTGAAAGTCAAAGATGATGTCGAATTGCTGCTGCCAAAAGAGGGGCGGGATAAGCTAAAAGCGCGGTTCATTTATGAGGGACCGCTGCATGCGCCGGTTGAAGCGGACAGCAAGATCGGTCTTCTGGAATTTGACCTCAACGGCAATATGGTTCAGCAAGTGCCGTTATATGCAGCGCAATCTGTCGAGGAAGGCTCTCTTGCCCAGCGAGCCTGGAGCAGCGCGGTCGAACTCTCGACCGGCTGGCTGCGGAAATATCTTTAGACAGTTTTTGGGATGTGCTCAAAATTCTCGACCTGACCGCCAAAGGCCGGTATGAACTTGAATCAAGCTCTTGTAGCGATTGAATCTTTTCAGAACGTAATGCGGAAGCCAGAGTGTCAGGATTATTCATCACATTCGAAGGCGGCGAAGGTGCAGGCAAGTCGACGCAGATCGCCTTGCTGGCCAAATATTTGCGCGCAAACGGATTTAATCCCGTCATTACGCGTGAGCCCGGCGGTTCGCCGGGTGCCGAGGCTGTGCGGCACGTCATCCTGAGCGGCAATGCCGAAAGCTATGGCCCGGCTATGGAGGCAATGTTGTTCGCAGCCGCCCGCGCCGATCATGTCGATCAGCTGATCCGCCCGGCGCTTGCCGAGGGGCGTGTTGTGCTGTGTGATCGCTTCATCGATTCCAGCCGTGCCTATCAGGGTGTGACCGGTAATCTCGATGCGACCTATATGGCAGCAATTGAACGCATTGCAATCGATGGTGCTGTTCCCGACATGACGATCATTCTCGATATTCCCGCTGAAAAAGGGCTTTCTCGCGCAGGGAAACGCCGCGGGAACGAGACTGCGGATCGTTTTGAAAAGGAAGATATTGCCGTGCATGAGGCGCGCCGTCAGGCATTTCTGGCCATTGCGGAAGCGGAGCCTGAGCGCTGCAAGGTTGTTACGGCAGATCGCCCGCAGGAAGAAATCGCCGAGGATATCGGCGCACTGGCCAGGGAACTCCTGAAGAAGAAGGGGCTGTTGTGATCGACGAACTCGACGTCCCCAAGGCGCATGATTCCATTGAAGGCATTCCGGAGCCGTCCGCGAGCGATTATCTGACCGGCCACGGAGAGGTGACGCGCTTTCTGGCGCAGGCCTATCGCGAAGGCCGGATGCATCATGCGTTGCTGCTTGAGGGCGAGCAGGGCATCGGCAAGGCGACGCTGGGCTTTCATCTGGCAGGACACATGCTGAGCCATGGCGATCAGGCCAATGCGCCGGAAGACATCGGCACGCCGGATTTCGCGAGGCCCTTGTGGCGGCAGATCGCGGGTGGAATGCACCCGGCGGTGTTGCATATCAATCGCCCATTCGATCAGAAGACCGGCAAATTCCGCACGGGTATCACGGTCGAGGAAATCCGCCGGGTCACGCATTTTCTGACACGCACCGCCTCCGATCATGCATGGCGTATCGTTATTGTTGATCCTGCCGATGACATGAACCGCAATGCGGCCAATGCGCTTTTGAAAACGCTGGAAGAACCGCCAGCGCGTGCGCTGTTCGTTCTGGTTTCGCATTCATCCGGTCGCCTTTTGCCGACCATCCGCTCGCGCTGCCAGAGCATCCAGCTGCGCCCGCTGGACGAAATGGCCATGAAGGATGCACTGTCCCATGTGGGAGCGCATATCGGGCTTGATGCGGCAAGCGTCACGCCGACGCTGCTGGAACGCGCGGAAGGCAGCGTGCGCAAGGCCCTTCTGCTTGTGGCGCACGGCGGCATCGAGATTTCCGACACGGTCGATGGGATACTGGAACGGCCAGCTTTCGATTTGCCCAAGGCACAGGCGCTGGCCAGTGTGCTGACCGGTCGCGAGGCTGAAATACAGTATCAACTCTTCCGCGATCATCTGATGGAGCGCATCGCTGCTGAAGCGCGCAGGCGCGCCGAGGCAGGGCAATTGCGCGAGGCCGATCAGTGGTCACGATTCTGGAGCGATCTCGGTCGCGAGATCGTCGATGCCGAAACCTATAATCTTGATCGCAAGCAAGCGGTTGTGATCCTGCTGGAGAAGACGCATCGCGCTTTTCACACCGGTGCCGGGTCGTAGCTCCAGATAAGCCCAACTTGCTGCACTGTGGCGTGACATGACCGCTCACATGGTTTATGTCACAGCCGACGATTTTCTCTTGTGTGTGTCTGGTGATCGTTCCCGCAAACGGTCAGGCGCGCTTTCAAACATCGAAAGACCGGGTCCATAATGAGCCGCGAAAAATACTATATCACCACCGCGATTGCTTACCCTAACGGCAAGCCGCATATCGGTCACGCTTATGAACTGATTGCAACCGACGCGATGGCGCGTTTTCAGCGCCTGAACGGCAAGGATGTGCATTTCCTGACCGGTACGGACGAGCATGGTATCAAGATGCTGCAAAGCGCGCGCAAGGAAGGCATCACGCCTCGCGAGCTTGCAGACCGCAATACTGAAGCTTTCCGTCGCATGGCCGAGGTTCTGAACAGCTCGAACGACGACTATATCCGCACTTCCGAAGAGCGCCATTACAAGGCCAGTCAGGCCATCTGGCAGGCAATGGCTGCCAATGGCGACATCTACAAGGGTGGTTATGCGGGCTGGTATTCGGTTCGCGACGAAGCCTATTATGGCGAGGAAGAAACCGAAGTCCGTGCGGATAATGTTCGCTACGGTCCACAAGGCACGCCTGTTGAGTGGGTTGAGGAGGAAAGCTATTTCTTCCGTCTTTCGCAATATCAGGACAAGCTGCTCGAGCTTTATGAAAAGAATCCGGGCTTCATCATGCCTGCCGAACGCCGCAATGAAATTGTGAGCTTCGTGAAGTCCGGTCTGAAGGACCTGTCGATTTCGCGCACCACTTTCGATTGGGGTATTCCGGTACCGGGCGACGAAAAGCACGTCATGTATGTCTGGGTCGATGCGCTGACCAACTACATCACGGCGCTTGGCTATCCCGATACGACCAGTGACAAGTGGGCTTATTGGCCAGCCGATGCGCATATCATCGGCAAGGACATTTCGCGTTTCCATGCGGTCTACTGGCCTGCATTCCTGATGTCGGCAGGTATTCCGTTGCCAAAGCGCGTGTTTGCACACGGCTTCCTGTTCAACCGCGGCGAGAAGATGTCGAAGTCGCTCGGCAACGTCATCGATCCGTTCGGTCTGGTCGAGCGTTACGGTCTGGACCAGCTGCGCTACTTCCTGATGCGCGAAGTGCCGTTCGGTCAGGACGGCAGCTACAGCCATGACGCCATCGTCAATCGCACCAATGCCGATCTCGCCAACGATCTCGGCAATCTGGCGCAGCGTTCGCTGTCGATGATCGCCAAGAATTGCGAAGGCAAGGTTCCGCAGCCGGGCGAATTCTCGGATGCCGACAAGGCCATTCTCGATCAGGCTGATGCGGCGCTGGAAACCGCGCGTAAAGCCATGGACGATCAGGCGCTGCATCTGGCGCTTGGCGCGATCTTCGCCGTTGTCGCGGAAGCCAACCGCTATTTCGCGGGTCAGGAGCCTTGGGCGCTGCGCAAGACCGATCCGGCGCGTATGGGCACCGTGCTCTATGTGACGGCGGAAGTCATTCGCCGTGTCGGCATCATGGTGCAGCCTTTCATCCCGCAATCGGCAGAAAAGCTGCTCGACATTCTGGCGGTCCCTGCCGACAAGCGTCAGTTCACTGACGTGGCAGCAAGCCAGCTTGTCGGCGGTGCCGATCTGCCAGCCCCGCAGCCGGTTTTCCCGCGCTATGTGGAAACAGAAGAGCAGAACTGAGTGCGATGATACTTGTCGATAGCCATTGTCACCTCGACTTTGCCGATTTCGAGCCGGAGCGCGATGCTGTTGTGCAGCGCGCGCTCGATGCCGGGATCAAGCGCATGGTGACGATCTCCACGCGCGTTCGCAAATTCGATACGATCCGCGCCATCGCGGAGGCCTATGAGTCCGTCTATTGCTCGGTCGGTACTCATCCGAACAACGCGCATGAAGAACTGGATATCACGGCTGACGATCTTGTGCGCCTTGCGGACCATCCGAAGGTTGTCGCCATAGGCGAGGCGGGTCTCGATTATCACTACGACTACGCTCCGCCCGAAGCGCAGCGTCAGGGGTTTCTCGTTCACATCGAAGCCGCGCGCCGGACGCAGCTGCCGCTTGTCATCCATGCACGCAGTGCAGACGATGATATGGCAGAAATTCTGGAACAGGAAACGGCCAAGGGCGCTTTCCCTTTCATTCTCCATTGCTTTTCTTCCGGACGGGCATTGGCTGAAAAAGGCATTGAGCTTGGCGGCTATGTTTCCTTTTCCGGCATTCTGACTTTCAAGAACTCGCCGGAAATTCGTGAAATAGCCACCATTGTTCCGCGTGACCGCCTGCTGGTGGAAACGGATGCGCCGTTTCTCGCTCCGCTGCCGCATCGCGGCAAGCGCAACGAACCGTCTTTCGTGCAGCACACCGCTGCCATGCTGGCCGATACGATTGGCGTGAGCAATGACGAAATCGCCCGTATCACGAGCGACAACGTATTCAGGCTGTTCTCCAAGATGCCTCGGCCTTCAGAGGAAGTTTGAGCGTGACTTTTCCCCGAAATTGCCTGCGTTTCACGGTTCTGGGCTGCGGTTCGTCGCCCGGCGTGCCGCGCATCAATGGCGATTGGGGTAATTGCGATCCGGAAAACCCGAAAAACCGTCGTACCCGTACGTCCCTGCTGGTGGAGCGTTTCAATGCGAACGGCCACCATACGACAGTGGTGATCGATACGGGGCCGGATTTCCGCACGCAGATGATCAATGCCAGCGTGCATTCGCTTGATGCGGCAGTCTATACCCATCCACATGCCGACCATATTCACGGGATCGACGATCTGCGCACCTATGTGGTGGATAATCGTCGCTTGATGGACGTCTATGCCAATCGCTTCACGCGCAACCGGCTTTACGACGCCTTCGGCTATTGTTTCGAGACACCGGCGGGCTCAAGCTATCCGCCGATCCTGAGCATGCATGATATTGCAGCCGAAACACCCTTCACCATCGACGGTGCAGGCGGTGAAATATCGTTCGAACCATTCCGGCAGATCCATGGCGATATCGAGTCGCTTGGCTTCCGCATCGGCAATGTCGTCTATTGCACGGATGTCAGCGCATTCCCGGATGAGAGCCTGCGTTATGTCCGACATGCGGATGTGCTGATCCTCGGCGCTTTGCAATATCGCCCGCATCCGAGCCATTTTTCGCTTGAGCAGGCGCTGGAATGGATTGAGCTATTTGCGCCCAAGCGGGCAATTCTCACGCATATGCATGTGCCGCTCGACTACGAGACGGTGCTGCGTGAAACGCCCGATAATGTTGAGCCCGGTTATGACGGGCTCCGGTTTGAAATCCCGCTCTAAACGAAAAAGCCCGGCAACTCTGCCGGGCTTTTTGTTTCGTGTGGTGCGCAATCAGGCGCGAGCCGGGAAGGGCATCACATTGCTGCCTTCCGGGGTGCCTTCAGCGCTGCCCTCAACGGACTTCTTGGTGGTCTGCTTGTCTTCGAGAGCCAGGCCACCGGCACGGAGCAGGTCGGAGAAACGACCGCCACGGGCCGCGAGTTCATCGAAGCTGCCGCGTTCGACCAGATGGCCCTTGTCCATGAACAAAACCTGATCCGCCGAGCGAACCGTCGACAGGCGGTGCGCGATGATGAAGGTCGTGCGGTTCTGGCTTAGATCGTCCACTGCCTGCTTCACCTTTTCTTCGGTCTCGACGTCGAGCGCGCTAGTCGCTTCGTCGAGCACGAGGATCGGAGAATCCTTCAGGATCGCGCGGGCAATTGCCAGACGCTGGCGTTCACCACCCGAAAGCTGTGAACCGCGTTCGCCGACGACTGTGTCGTAACCATTGGCCTTGGCAAGAACGAAGTCGTGGGCTGCGGCAGCCTTGGCTGCGGCATGGACTTCTTCATGCGAGGCGTTTTCACGACCGACACGGATATTTTCCTCGACGGTACGGTTGAAGAGGCCAGCATCCTGAAACACGGTGGCAATCGCATGACGCAGCGAGCGACGGCTGACAGTGCGCGTATCGACACCGTCGATCAGCACGCGACCAGCAGCCGGGTCGAACACACGCTGGAGAATATTGATCAGCGTGGTCTTACCCGCACCGGTCGGACCGACGATGGCGACCGTCTGGCCGGGCTTTACCTCGAACGACACGTCATAAACGCCCTGACCCGAATTCGGGAACTCGAACGTAACATTGTCGAAAACGATGTCGCCCTTGACGTTCTCCAGATCGGCCACATTCTGCGGTTCCTGACGATCGGCGGTTGCGTCTTCCATTTCGAAGAATTCTTCGAGCTTGGCGCGTGCCGTCACGGTCTGGTTGATGAAGGCGCTGATCTGGTCGAGACGGCCGATCATCAGCTGTGCGAAGCCGATAAAGGCAATCACGTCGCCAACGCGCATCTGGCCTTTGGTCACGAAATAAGCGCCGAGAACCAGCACGACCACCATGGAGAAGGTCGAAGCCATGCGGTTCAAACCACTGGCGAGTGCCCACCAGTTGAGAACCGGAAACTGTGCCTTTTCCAGATTGCGCGCATAGTCACGCAGCGCCTGCGTTTCAGAGGCAATGCGATTATAGCTCTGCACGACCGAAACATTGCTGATCGTATCGCTGACATGCTCGAACAGCTTGTGATGGTGCTTTTCGACAGCCATCTGGCCGTCCTTGGTCTTGCGCATGACCAGCTGACCGATCATGACATAGATCACGCCGAGCACGATTAGGACGAGCGACATGCGCATGTCCATGTTCATGGCGACTGGAATAAGCGTAGCCAGAGCCACAACCGTGGTCAGATGCTGACGCATGAATTCAAGCCAGAGCGTGAAGAGCGAGTCCGTTGCGCGGATCAGCGTGTGCAGGGCATTGGACGTGCCGCGCTTCTGATGCCAGGCGAGGGGCATGGTGATCAGGCGCTCATAGGAGTCGATCATCACGCCGAGACGGCGGCGATGCGCAAGCCTATCCGCACCACGCGCCACGAAAACGGCTGCGATGATGTTGAAGACGCCAAGTGCGGCCCACATCGATAGAGGGGAGATGATATCCCCCTTATCCGAGATAGCCTGAATGACCTGACCGAACAGGATCGGCTCGGCCAGCGTAACAAGGGCAACGAGGACACTCGCAACGCACATCGATATCGTTGCGGCTTTCTCGACCGCAAGATATTCCATGGCTCGCCAGTATATTTTGAGCAATGACACTTTCGCACTCCCGCTCGTTCTATTTACGGGGCTAAATGGTACGACCCCACTGTTCTATCAATATCTAATGTCGGGAAGAAGTGGCTATTGGGTGTCAGAACCGACCATAAATTAAAAACGTATGTAACTGACTGTGAAGATTCTGGCCTTTTTCGTCCAATATTGGGCGCAAGTGGCCTGAAAGGCGTCAAATTGCAGTTTTCCGGAATTGCACTAGCAATCGGGGAAACTCACGTCTATTGACAGGATTAACAAGTTGGCGCGCGCGGTCGCGCCTCAGAAAGATATTGATCGGGTTTTTCCATGGCAGGCGTTGAACAGAAGATTGTGGATACGAGCGAGGCGGGCATGCGTCTCGATCGCTGGTTCAAGGTTCACTTTCCTGGGCTGGGCTTTGGCCATCTGCAAAAATTGCTGCGTTCCGGTCAGGTACGTGTGGATGGCGGTCGTGCCAAGGCCGATACGCGTCTTCAGGCGAACCAGATGGTTCGTATCCCGCCGCTCGGCGTCGACGAAAAGGCGAAAGGTCCGGTTACAGCGCGCACCATCCGCAGCCAGCAGGACGGCGACGTTCTCTCGCAGATGCTGATCTATGAAGACCCGAAAGTGTTCGTCTTCAACAAGCCTGCCGGTCTGGCGGTGCAGGGCGGTTCGGGGTTGACGCGTCATGTTGACGGCATGCTGGAAGCCTGGCGCAATAAAAGAGGCGAGAAGCCGCGTCTGGTGCACCGCATCGACCGCGATACGTCTGGCGTGCTGGTCGTGGCCCGTACACGTGGCGCGGCGCAGGCTTTGACTGCCGCATTTCGCGAGCGCGATACGAAAAAGACCTATTGGGCCTTGGTGAAGGGCGTTCCGCGCAAGCGCGAAGACAAGATTTCGACCTGGCTGGTCAAGGACCAGACACCGGATGGCGACAAGATGCGCGTTTGCCAGCACGGCGAGCCGGATTCCGATCATGCGGTTTCCTATTACCGCATCATCGAAAAGGCGGGCAACAATCTGACCTGGCTGGAAATGGAGCCTTATACGGGCCGCACGCACCAGCTACGCGTCCATGCCGCCTATATCGGTCATCCGATCATTGGAGATCCAAAATATTTCGAAGCCGACCAGAACTGGGAGTTCCCCGGCGGCATTCAGAAGCGCCTGCATCTGCATGCGCGTCGCATCCGCATCCCCAACCCATCGGGTGGCGTGATTGACGTGACCGCGCCGTTGCCGCCGCATATGGTGCAGTCGTGGAACCTGCTCGGCTTCGACGAGGACAGTGCGGAAGACTGAACACGATAAAAAAGAAGAATTGAAATGGCAGGGGAAAATGGGGGGACGGCTCAAGGCCGGGCTTCTTTCGATGGGCTGGCCATTGCTCTGGTCATCTTCATCATGTTCAGCTGGGGGCTCAATCAGGTTGCCGTGAAGATCGGCAATCAGGGTTTTAACCCGATGCTGATGGCTTCCGCCCGTTCAGTTTTGGGCGGGATATGCGTGTTTCTCTGGTGTTTCTGGCGGCGCATTCCGCTGTTCAGGAAAGACGGGACTCTGCTGCCCGGCATCCTTGCAGGATTGCTCTTCGGCACTGAGTTTGTGCTGATTTTCATCTCGATGGACCTGACAAATGTCAGCCGCGTGACCCTGATGATGAATGTCATGCCGTTCTGGGTGGCAATCGGCAGTCATTTCCTGCTCGGCGAGCGCATGTCTGTCCGTGCCTTTGTCGGCATGTGCGTGGCTTTTCTCGGCGTGTTCATCGTCTTTTCCGACCATGTCAGCCGACCGGGGCCATATGCTTTCTATGGCGATCTTCTGGCGCTCGTTTCTGGTATTCTCTGGGGATTGACCACACTGGTCATCAAGCGCAGCAAGCTTGCTTATGCCGTTCCTGAGAAAATCCTGTTGTACCAGCTTGTCGTCGCCGCTTTGGTTCCGTTGCCGTTCATCGGCTTCGCCGGTCCGCTCGTTCGCGATCCGAATGTTCTTTCGGTGATCTCGCTGCTGTTCCAGTCCTTCTTCGTGGTTGCATTCACCTATCCGCTCTGGTTCTGGATGGTGAACCGCTATCCGGCCTCGAAACTCTCCAATTTCGCCTTTCTCACGCCCGCCTTCGGCGTATTGCTGAGCGGCATCGTTCTGGGGGAAGCATTGAGCTGGAAGATATTCGCAGCCTTGATCCTGATTGGCCTCGGCCTGATAATCATCAATCGACCGGCAAAGGCGGCAACAGCACGATGAAACTCGTTCTTTTCGATTGTGACGGCACTCTGGTGGATAGCGGTGACTTCATTCATCGCTGCATGGCGGAAAGCTTTGCCGATGCAGGGCTGACGCCGCCAAAACAGGCCGAAACGCATTCGATCATTGGCCTCTCGCTTCCTTTGGCCATAGCGCAATTACTGGGGCGGGAGCCGGACGAGCAGGTCGACTGGCTGACGCAGCGCTATAAAGAAAATTTCATCCGCCTGCGGCAGGCGCCGGATTTTGCGGAACCGCTTTATGATGGCATTCTGCCGCTTCTGACGGAACTTGGAGAGCGGGATGATCTGCTTTTGGGCATCGTCACGGGCAAGTCGCGTCGCGGCGTTCATGCGGTGTTCGAACGCCACGGCATTGGGAAGCATTTTCTGGTCATTCGCACGGCGGACGACTGCCCGTCCAAGCCCCATCCGGCGATGGTGCTTGAATCCTGCGCGGAAATGGGGATAGAACCCGACCGAACCATTGTTATCGGCGATGCGATCTACGATATGCAGATGGCCCGCTCGGCTGGCGCTTTGGCGGCAGGCGTGTCATGGGGCTATCATGACCGACAGGCGCTTGTCGAAGCCGGTGCACAGCACATATTGAGCACGCCGCACGACCTTCATCCGCTGCTGAAAGCAATGGATACGCTTTAAAAATTGGAAAGACCCATGCGTGATACTTTGAGCGATCTTGAAGCTGGTAAGCAGCTTTCCGACGAGAATCCCATCATTCGGGCCCAGAAGCTGATGCAGGCGCAGCTGCCGAAACGCTTCTATGAGCGGGTGGACGTCGCTGAAGTCGATGGTGGCTTTGCAGTTCATCTCGATGGTCGCCCGGTGAAGACGCCAGCGCGCAGCCTTCTGCTATTGCCGACAGCTGCCGCGGCAGAAATCGTCGCGGAAGAGTTCCGCGCGCAGGAAAAGGTTATCGATCCGGGCAAAATGCCAGCCACCCGGCTTGTGAACACCGCCATTGACGGCATTGCACAAGACCCGCAGGCGGTGCTTGAGGATGTGTTGCGTTTCGCTGGCACGGATTTGCTGTGCTATCGCGCCGACGCGCCGCAGGAACTCGTTTCCCGCCAGACAGCGCGTTGGGACCCACTGATCGACTGGGCGGAAACACTTGGCGCCCGTTTTGCGCTCGCCGAAGGTGTCATGCATGTTGAGCAGCCGCGTGAGGCGATCACGGCATTTGGCATTCATCTGTCTGCTTTCAACGATCCGATTGCGCTCGCCTCGCTTCACACGATGACGACTCTGACTGGTTCGGCCATCATTGCGCTGGCTATTGCCAAGGAAGAAGTGTCTGCCGAAGACGGCTGGTCGCTGGCGCATATCGATGAAGACTGGACGACCGAACAGTGGGGCGAAGACGCCGAAGCTGCGGCGCGGCGTAAGGCACGCGAAGTCGAAATGATGATCGCGGCGCGCATACTCAAGGCGCTCTGAACCCATTTCTTAGATAGCTTATCCAAAGCACTGATAACAAAAAGAAAACCCGGCCATGAAGCCGGGTTTTCTTTCGCGCGTTTTTAAAAACGCGTCGTTCCCCTCGGTAACTCTTGGAGTTGCGGGAGCGCAAGCGCCCCCGCTTACCCATGGATTAGACCGAGTAGTACATGTCGAATTCGACCGGATGCGGGGTCATTTCGAAACGCATCACTTCGGCCATCTTCAGCTCGATGAACGAGTCGATCTGGTCGTCGGTGAACACGCCACCGGCCTTGAGGAATTCGCGATCCTTGTCGAGCGACTGGAGCGCTTCACGAAGCGAGCCGCAAACGGTCGGGATCTTCTTGAGTTCCTTTGCAGGCAGGTCGTACAGATCCTTGTCCATGGCCTGGCCAGGATGGATCTTGTTCTTGATGCCGTCGAGGCCAGCCATCAGTAGCGATGCGAAAGCGAGATACGGGTTGGCAGCCGGATCCGGGAAGCGAACTTCAAGGCGCTTCGACTTCGGCGAGGAGCCGAAAGGAATACGGCAGGAAGCCGAACGGTTACGTGCCGAATAGGCCAGCAGAACCGGAGCTTCATAGCCCGGAACCAGACGCTTGTACGAGTTGGTCGACGGGTTGGTGAATGCGTTCACAGCCTTGGCGTGCTTGATGACGCCGCCGATGAAGAACAGGCAGTTTTCCGACAGACCGGCATATTCATTGCCAGCAAAGGTCGGCTTGCCGTCTTTCCAGATCGAGAAGTGGACGTGCATGCCCGAGCCGTTATCGCCGAAAATCGGCTTCGGCATGAAGGTTGCGGTCTTGCCATAGGCATTGGCAACCTGATGCACGACATACTTGTAGATCTGCATCTTGTCGGCGTTGCGAACGAGCGAGTCGAACTTGACGCCGAGTTCGTGCTGAGCCGATGCCACTTCGTGGTGATGCTTTTCAACCGTTACGCCCATTTCCGTCAGAACGGTGAGCATTTCGGAACGCATGTCCTGGCAGCTGTCGATCGGCGGAACCGGGAAATAGCCGCCCTTGACGCGCGGACGGTGGCCGAGATTGCCGGTTTCATAGTCGGTGTCGTCGTTGGACGGCAGTTCGGTCGAGTCGAGCTTGAAGCCCGTATTGTATGGGTCAGCCTTGTACTTCACGTCGTCGAAGACGAAGAATTCGGCTTCCGGGCCGACATAGACCGTGTCGCCGATGCCGAGCGACTTCATGTAGGCTTCCGCCTTCTTTGCGGTCGTGCGCGGATCGCGGCTGTAAGCTTCGCCCGAGATAGGCTCGAGAATGTCGCAAAGAATGACCAGCGTGGACTGGGCGAAGAACGGGTCGATATGAGCCGTCGTGGGATCTGGCATCAGAACCATGTCGGATTCGTTGATGGCCTTCCAGCCGGCGATCGACGAGCCGTCGAACATGACACCGTCAACGAACATTTCTTCGTCAACAAGGCCGATATCCATCGTGACGTGCTGGAGCTTGCCCTTCGGGTCGGTGAAGCGAAGGTCCACAAACTTGATGTCGTTGTCTTTGATCTGTTTCAGAATATCGTTGGCGGTCGTCATTTTAATTCCCTGTTTGCACGACGAAGGATAGGTAGGCTGATGTCAATCAGATGGCGTCCACGCCGGATTCACCGGTGCGGATGCGAATGACTTCTTCAATGTTGGAGACGAAAATCTTGCCGTCGCCGATGCGGCCCGTCTGGGCTGCCTTGCGGATGGCTTCAATCGCGTTGTCCACGGTTTCATCCGCTACAATGACTTCGACTTTCACCTTGGGAAGAAAGTCAACGACATATTCGGCGCCGCGGTAAAGCTCGGTATGACCTTTCTGTCGTCCAAAGCCCTTGGCTTCGATGACAGTAATACCCTGCAAACCGACTTCCTGAAGGGCTTCCTTCACTTCATCGAGTTTGAAGGGCTTAATAATGGCTTCGATCTTTTTCATCAGAGAATGGTCTCCGCTTTTCTTCAGAAATGAGCGTTGTGCCCGTTTCACTGTAGGAGAAGCATGAAGCGTGCCAGTTTCAAAAACTTAGGCAAAATTTTCTCTTCTCTTCCATTTCCTTAGCAGAGTGGCACTAAAGGCGGCACCTTTGCAAGGCGGTGCCTATCGCTGGGGTGTGGAAGAGTGATCCCGATACTCAATGTATGATTAAAAAGTAATCAATTTGCGACAAATATAGGCTCTCTTGCACAAAGCCCAGTGGCGCGTGTTTAATCACCGCAAAATCCGTCTTACGAAACAGGTGCGTGATGTTGGAACTGCTTTCGCCCGATGAAATGGCCGCAGCGGACCGCTGGACCATGGATAATGGCGTGCGAGACGGCTTTTCCCTGATGTTGGCGGCTGGACGGGCCGTTGCGGATGTCGCACGGCGCATGTTCGCGAACAAGGGACCGGTCGCGGTTTTGTGCGGACCGGGCAATAATGGCGGTGACGGTTATGTCGCAGCACAATATCTTCTGGAAGCGGGTTTCGAAGTGGTCTGCTTCAGCGTGGCACCGCCGCGAAAGGGCAGCGATGCGCTTCGCGCTTCGCTATTTCACAAGGGCGAGGTGCGCAACATCAACGAATTTTCGCCCGCGAGTTTTTCGGGCGTCATTGACGCCATTTATGGTGCGGGACTGACGCGCGCTGTTCGCGGTACGGAAGGCGTGGCCATCGACGCCATCAACGCATCAGACATTCCGGTTATCGCCGTCGATCTGCCAAGCGGTGTGTCGGGCGCCAGCGGGCAGATACTGGGCGTGGCCGTCAAGGCGCGGGCGACGGTCACATTCTTCCGCAAGAAACCCGGCCATTTGTTGCAGCCGGGCAGGGCCTTGTGCGGTGTTCTTCATGTCGCGGATATTGGCATTCCGGATCGCGTTCTGGACACTATTCATCCGCAAGCGCATGAAAATGCCCCCGGATTGTGGATTGAGGACCTGCCTGTCCTGAACGTCAACGCCCATAAATATAGCCGCGGCCATGTCGCGGTCTTTTCCGGCGGAATGCACGCCACAGGGGCGGCGCGATTATCCGCACTTGCCGCTGCAAGAAGCGGCGCAGGAGCCGTAACGCTGTTATCGCCGCCGGACGCTGTGGCCGTCAATGCGGCCCATGTCACGAGCATCATGGTGCGCGAGACCCGCAGCGCTAAGGATGTGCGGGATTTCGTCGCCGATCGGAAAGTCGCATCAGTTGTGCTCGGCCCCGGCTATGGAAATGCGGTTTTTGCGCGCGAGCACGCCCTGATGTCGGCAGGTGGTTCAGCATTGGCGTTTCCCGCGTTGAACGGGCTTGTGCTTGATGCGGATGGCATAACGGCCTTCGAAAACAACCCGCGTGAACTGTTCGAGGCCAGAAAAGACGCAAAGACCGCACTCATTCTGACACCTCACGAAGGGGAATTCCGTCGGCTCTTCCCGGATGTCGCCAGTGAGGATGCGTCAAAGCTCGATAAGGCGCGCAAGGCTGCGGCCCTTGCCAATGCTGTGCTGATCTATAAGGGGCCGGATACGGTCATCGCCGCACCGGATGGTCGCGCCGCGATCAATGCGAATGGAACGCCATTTCTGGCGACTGCGGGGTCTGGCGATGTTCTGGCAGGCATTGTGGGCGGATTGCTGGCGCAGGGAATGCCGCCCTTTGAAGCGGCCTGTGCTGCTGTCTGGGCGCATGCCGATGCCGGTCGGCGTTTTGGTCACGGATTGATTGCCGAAGACCTGCCCGCTTTGCTTCCAGCCGTCTGGTCGGCTCTGGTGGGTTCAACCCGAAACTAAAAGCTATCGGTGACGGGAGCCGCCTTGGCCGGTGCCGACATCAATGATGATATCGCCCGAAACAGACACGTCGGTGTTGCCGACGCGAAAGTTCTTCCAGTTTCCCTTCGGAGCCTGATCCGGTTCCGGGGCGGGCGGCGGAGCTGAGACAAGAGGCTTTTGTGCTTCAACGCCCGGAAGCCCGGGCGCCGATTTGTCCTGAGCGAAAGCGCCCGCTGCCAAAACAGTTGAAAAAGCCAGCGTAACAAACTGAAAAAATGTATTTTTCACTGCTCACTATCCTTTCAGACTGGGTCGGAGACCGCATCTATCAGCTGTTCAGCCATTTCGAGGGTGAATTCGTCATAATGCGAAATCACGCGGCTCGGCTCGTAATGCTGGACCGGAAGGTCGGTATAGCCGAAATCGACGGCTACTACCGGAATACCCGCAGCCTTGGCGGTATCGATATCCGTGCGGCTATCGCCGACCATAAGCGCGCGATCCCGATTGCCACCGGCGCGGGCAATGGTGTCCGTCAGGTGGCGCGGGTCCGGCTTGCGCCAGGCGAATGTGTCTGCGCCACAAATGGCGGCAAAGCGCGAGGCTTCGCCCATCGATGTCAACAGCTTGACCGAAAGAGATTCGAACTTGTTCGTGCAGACAGCCAGTTCGAAGCCGTGGGCCTGAAACCGGTCGAGCGCTTCCAGTACGCCGGGGAAGAAGATGGAATGTCCGGGCATATTGTCCGCGTAATGCTCGCGGAACTCCTCCACCAGACGGTCGAGACGTGTCTCGTCGATCTGGGTTTGCTGGGCAGCAAAAGCGCGTTCGATCATTGTGCGTCCGCCCTGACCGACGAAACGGCGCAAGGCCGTGCGATCAGCCGCCTTGAGGCCGGAAATCGACAGGCAGTGATTGAGGCTGTCGAGAAGGTCCGGCGCGGTATCGACGAGCGTGCCGTCGAGATCGAAAACGATGATGGGCTTGGCACTGGCAACGGACATAGTGGGTCTTTCGCATGGATGGGGTCTGGCATACGTAACCGATAGCGCACGGTGGCTCAAGGGTAGGTTCTTTCGTCGCGCAGATGTGAAATTCTGCGTCATATTTAAATAGATGCTTTGTTGTGATGCCCACGCGTGCTAGAGGCGAACCGAATTGGGACGAGAATCCGCCGGGTCAACCCGGAGGATATGCTAGGATTTCTTTCATGGACGAAGCACGCAAGCTGAAGATCGCCGCCGCAGCCGAGGCACTGACGCATGTCAAGGACGGTATGCGTCTTGGCATCGGAACCGGCTCCACGGCAGAAGAATTCGTGCGTCTGCTGGCCGAAAAAGTGCAGGGCGGTTTCAAGATCATCGGTGTGCCGACATCCGAACGCACCGCCAGCCTGTGTCAGGAACTGGGCGTTCCCCTCACAACACTGGAAGAAACCCCGCATCTCGATCTGACCATTGATGGCGCTGACGAAGTCAATGGCGAGCTTTCGCTCATCAAGGGCGGCGGCGGTGCGTTGCTGCGCGAGAAGATCGTGGCTGCAGCTTCCGACGCCATGATCGTCATTGCAGACCAGTCGAAAGTTGTGGAAACGCTCGGTCGTTTTCCGCTTCCAATCGAGGTCAATCGCTTCGGTCTCGGCGCAACGATGCGCGCAATCGAGGCGGCAGCCACGAAATGCGGCCTTGCAGGCCCGCTGAACCTGCGTTTAAAAGATGGTTCGCCTTTTGTAACAGATGGTGGACACTACATCGTCGATGCATCTTTTGGCCGCATTCCCGAGCCAAAGACACTCTCTGACGCTCTCTTCGCCATTCCTGGCGTTGTCGAGCATGGACTTTTCATCGGGCTGGCGCGTGCGGCAGTAATTGCCGGAACCGACGGCATTCGAACCCTGAACCGGTCTTGAACTGCCAGTGCTACAACTGGTGTTGAACTGATTGAACGGAGTATTGAGCATATGATCCCGGTAACTGGCTTTCGTCGTCTGATTGCACCGCTTTCCGTATTCGCCCTGATGGCCGGCGTTCATGCGGCTTCGGCGCAGGAAATCACTGATGCCCATCTGCAGGCTGCCCGCGAAGCGATCTCCGCGATCCACGCAACCGAGCAGTTCGACGAAATTCTGCCGAACGCAGCCCGTGCGCTCAAGGGCGAGCTGATCCAGAAGGATCCAAACCTCGAAGGTCTGATCACCAAGACCGTCGACGAAAAGGCTCTGGCTCTGGCTTCCCGCCGTTCGGACCTCGAAACAGAATCCGCCCGCGCTTATGCAAAGGCATTTTCCGAAGAGGAACTGAAGGCAATCTCGACCTTCTACACCTCGCCAGCTGGCAAGAAGCTCCTGTCGGAAGGCCCGATCGTGACCCGCGAAGTCGTGAAGGCCGCCAATGTCTGGCAGAATGGCGTTGCTCGTGACCTCGCTCGCGACGTTGCTGAAGTTCTGGCCGCTCAGGCCGGTTCGACCGCCGCGCAGCCGACGGACCAGCCTGCTCAGCAGTAATTTGCGAACAGCATAAGAAAAATTGAAAGCCCGGCGACTTGGCCGGGCTTTTTCTTTTGCTTACATATCACCCGAATCTGTTGTTGATGCAGAATCCCGCCGGAAAAGCCTCGGGCGTTCGGGTGTGTGATTCAAAAGGAGAATTCCCATGGCCAGCTACGACTACGACCTCTTTGTTATCGGCGGTGGTTCCGGCGGTGTGCGTGCAGGCCGTCTGGCAGGGGCCATGGGGAAAAAGGTCGGTCTGGCTGAAGAGTATCGCATGGGCGGCACTTGCGTCATTCGTGGCTGTGTGCCGAAAAAGCTGTTTGTCTATGCCTCGCAGTTTCCTGAACATTTCGAGGATGCCGTTGGCTACGGCTGGACCGTGGGTGAGAGCAACTTCGACTGGAAGAAGCTTATCGATGCCAAGGACAAGGAAATTAACCGTCTGGAAGGTCTCTATCGGAAGGGGCTGGAAAATTCGAAGGTCGAAATTTTCGCAAGTCGCGCGGTGCTCGTCGATGAGCACACGATCGAGCTGAAGGCCGATGGGCGTCGGATTACGGCCGAGCATATTCTGGTTGCCACCGGCGGCCGTCCGAACCCGCATGAGGCTCTACCCGGTCACGAGCTTTGCATCAGCTCCAACGAAGCCTTCCATCTGGAAGAATTGCCCAAGGCGATTGTCATCGCGGGCGGCGGCTATATCGCGGTCGAGTTCGCCAATATCTTCCACGGTCTCGGTGTGGACACCACGCTTGTCTATCGCGGCAAGGAAATCCTGAACGGTTTCGACGGCGATGTGCGCCATCTGTTGCATGAAACCATGGCAGCCAAGGGCATTCGTATCATTTGCGAGGCGGTGTTCGAAAACGTCGCGAAGCAGGCAAACGGTCTGTTGTCGATCACGCTGTCCAACGGCGAAACGCTTGAAGCCGGGCAGGCGATGCTGGCGCTTGGCCGCATGCCCAACACGGACGGTCTCGGCCTTGAGGCTGCTGGTGTGAAGCTCGACAAGCTTGGCGCTATCAAGGTGGATGATTATTCGCGCACCAGCACCGCCAATATCTGGGCGGTTGGCGATGTCACCAACCGCGTGCAGCTGACGCCTGTGGCGATTCACGAGGCAATGTGCTTCCTCGAGACGGTGTTCAAGGACAATCCGACCAAGCCGGATCACGAGCTGATTGCAACCGCTGTCTTTTCCCAACCGGAAATTGGCACTGTCGGTCTGAGCGAAGAGCAGGCTGCGAAGAAATATCCGGAAGTTGAAGTCTATCGCGCGCTGTTCCGCCCGATGAAGAACACGCTTTCGGGCCGCAACGAAAAGATGCTGATGAAAATCGTCGTCGATGCGAAGAGCCGCAGGGTTCTGGGCACCCATATTATGGGGCCGGACGCCGGTGAAATGGCGCAGCTTCTGGGCATCTCTCTCAAGGCGGGAGCGACCAAGGACGATTTCGACCGCACCATGGCGGTTCATCCGACTGCAGCCGAAGAACTGGTCACCATGTACAAGCCAAGTTATCGCGTCGTAAACGGCGAAAAAGTCGACAACTGATCCTTTCGCCGCAGGCAAATATCCTTAACGAATATTACTGGCATTAAACCCGCGCGTGCATTATATCAGCGCGACCCACGCACGCCGGGGTTTAGATATGAGGCTGGCATCTTCTTCAGGTGCAAGCCGCATGTTCGGGAATTCCGGCTTTCGTGTAAGGAGGATATAATCCGAGGATTATCGAGCGGATAACGCAAAACAGGTGCTCTAATGACGAAGAACTGGACCCCGCATTCCTGGAGAAACAAACCGATCAAGCAAGTGCCGTTTTATCCGGACGCACAGGCTTTGAACGACGTTGAGGCCCGTCTTCGCACCTATCCGCCATTGGTTTTTGCAGGCGAGGCGCGCAAGCTCAAGCAACAGCTGGCCGCAGTGGCGGAAGGCAAGGCATTTCTGCTTCAGGGCGGCGATTGCGCCGAAAGCTTCGCTGAACATGGCGCGGATAATATCCGCGACTTCTTCCGCGTGTTCCTGCAAATGGCCGTCGTACTTACCTTCGGCGCTTCCAAGCCGGTGGTGAAGGTTGGCCGTATTGCCGGTCAGTTCGCCAAGCCGCGTTCGTCGGATATGGAAACGAAGGATGGCATTGAGCTGCCGTCTTACCGTGGCGATATCATCAACGGCATCGATTTCGATGAATCCTCGCGCACGCCCGATCCGCAGCGCCAGGACATGGCTTACCGCCAGTCGGCCGCGACGCTCAACCTGCTGCGCGCTTTCGCGCAGGGTGGTTATGCCAATCTGGAAAACGTGCACCAGTGGATGCTCGGCTTCGTTGGCAAGAGCCCGCAGGCTGAACGTTACACCGCGCTGGCGCAGCGCATCTCCGAAACGATGCACTTCATGCGCGCTATCGGCATCACTTCCGACAGCAACCATTCGCTGCGCGAAACGGATTTCTACACGAGCCACGAAGCGCTGCTTCTCGGCTATGAAGAAGCACTGACCCGCGTCGACTCCACGTCGGGCGACTGGTACGGCACGTCCGGTCACATGATCTGGATCGGTGATCGCACGCGTCAGGCTGACCATGCGCATATCGAATACTGCCGTGGCATCAAGAACCCGCTCGGTCTCAAGTGCGGCCCGTCCTTGCAGCCGGATGATCTCATCCGCCTGATCGACCTGCTCAACCCGGAAAACGAAGCTGGCCGTCTGACGCTTATCGCACGCTTTGGCTACGACAAGGTGGGCGATCACCTGCCGCAGCTCATCCGCGCTGTCGAGAAGGAAGGCCGCAAGGTTGTCTGGTCCTGCGATCCGATGCACGGCAATACGATCACTGCTGGCGGTTACAAGACGCGTCCGTTCGACCGTATTCTCAAGGAAGTGGAATCCTTCTTCGCGATTCATCGCGCCGAAGGCACACATCCGGGCGGTATCCATGTCGAAATGACCGGCAAGAACGTTACAGAATGCACGGGCGGCGCCCGCGCCATTTCCGCAGACGATCTGCAGGACCGCTACCATACGCATTGCGATCCGCGCCTCAATGCCGATCAGGCACTGGAACTGGCGTTCCTGCTGGCCGAGCTTCTGAAGAAGGAGCGTGATGCAGGGGCTGACAAGCAGGTTGCTAGCGCCTGAGCAGTTCTTAAATAGCTATCGTTACGCAGGGCGGAGGTTTCGATCTCCGCCCTGTTGCTTTTGAGGCAAAGTTCTCTAAAGCATTCTCGGGCAACAGCGCGAAATCATGACCAGTGTCTTTTGGGGGTATTTATGCAGCGCATTTTTCTGGCTTTCCTGAACTCGATGCGGGCACTGAAATACCTCGCGGGCAATGAAAAGGCTGTGCAACAGGAACTGGTACTGTTCCTGATCTCCTTGCCGGTCGCGTTCTTTCTTGCGCCGACATGGCTGGCGTTCCTGCTGATGACCGGCTCGATCCTGTTTTTGATGATGGTCGAAATTCTGAATACGGGTATCGAGGCCACATGCGATGCGGTTTCGCTCGATTTTCACAAGGAAATCCAGATCGCCAAGGATTGCGGCTCCTTGGCCGTGTTGATTGCAATTATATTTGTCGTTACAACATGGGGCTATGTGCTGATTTCGTCTTTCTATTATTAAAATAAATACAGTACTATTCGAAATGGAGAGCATACGAATAGTTTCTCCATTGTTGGTATTTCGTAAATTGTACTGATTGGTATTTTCTCTTGAAATGATTCACGGAGAGGAAAATGATCAGAATAATTTATCCGTTTTTATTGTTGATATTCATGATGTCGGTTGGGCGCTATTTTGTTGACGCCAACGCCGCCGATGCTTTGCCTTCGGAAACGAATGGGCATCATTGTGATAGTTATGAAAATCTGGCGGATTATATTCATTGTCTCCCTACAACACCGAATGCGGACGGGAAGTGATTTACGGCAGGTCGCGAAGTTGGCGCGTGTCGGTCTTCGGGGGGGCGAGAATAATTCAGGTCATTCTCGTCAGTAATCTAATCCAATCTCCGAGGGGAGGCAGAGCCGCTCATTGCATCCCTTCCACTCCCACGCTAAATCTCTGACAGAAATAGTGTTGGTGAGAATCTCATTATGCTTCGTATTGCAGTCGCGCAGCTCAATCCCGTCATGGGCGATATCGCCGGAAATCTTGTCAAAGCTCGCGCCGCTCGTGCACAAGCTGCCGAGATGAAGGCTGATCTCATCCTGTTCACAGAGCTGTTCATTGCCGGTTATCCGCCCGAGGATCTGGTGTTGAAGCCATCCTTCGTTGCAGCCTGCGAGCATGCAGTGCGCGAACTCGCCGCCGATACGGCGGATGGCGGCCCGGGCGTCATCATCGGAACGCCTTTGCGGCGCGAAAGTGGATTGCATAATTCGGTCATGGTGCTGGATGGCGGTGAGGTGATTGCCGAGCGGTTCAAGGTCGATCTGCCGAATTACGGTGAGTTTGACGAAAAACGCGTTTTCGAGGCTGGCCCGCTGCTTGGCCCGGTCAATTTCCGGGGCGTGCGCATCGGTATTCCGATCTGCGAGGATATCTGGGGTGAACTTGGCGTTTCGGAAACGCTTGCCGAAAGTGGTGCTGAATTCCTTCTCGTGCCCAATGGTTCCCCCTATCATCGTTCCAAGCTGGACTTGCGCTATCAGGTCGTTCTGAAGCAGGTGCTGCTGGCAGAATTGCCGATGCTCTATGTCAATCAGGTTGGCGGTCAGGACGAGCTTGTCTTCGATGGTGCGTCATTCGCTTTCAATCCGGGCAACAATTTCCCGTGCCTGCAAATGCCGCAATTTGCCGAGCAGATTGCCTTGACCATCTGGCGGCGTGACGGTGACACATGGCGTTGTGAAGAGGGTGAGAAGGCCACACTTCCAGAAGGGTTGGAGACGGACTATTCCGCCTGTGTGCTGGGTCTGCGTGATTATGTGAACAAGAACGGTTTCAAGGACGTCGTTCTTGGTCTTTCGGGCGGTATCGACTCGGCAATCTGCGCTGCCATGGGCGTTGACGCATTGGGGCCGGAGCGTGTGCGCTGCATCATGCTGCCATATCGCTATACGTCGGATGAATCCCTGAAAGACGCAGCCGATTGCGCCAAGGCGCTTGGCGTGCGTTACGATATCGTGCCGATCGCCGAGCCGGTTGAAGGCTTCATGAGTGCGCTCCAGCCACTCTTTGCTGGAACCAATAGCGGCGTGACTGAAGAAAACCTGCAAAGCCGGGCACGTGGCACGATCCTTATGGCGGTGTCGAACAAGTTCGGCTCCATGGTCGTCACGACCGGCAACAAGTCGGAAATGTCGGTTGGCTACGCCACGCTTTACGGCGATATGAATGGCGGTTTCAATCCGATCAAGGACGTGTACAAGATGCAGGTCTATGCGATGTCGGAATGGCGCAACAGCCATGTTCCGCAAGGTTCGCTCGGACCTACAGGCGCAGTGATCCCCGAGAACATCATCTCCAAGGCGCCGTCCGCCGAATTGCGTGAGAACCAGACCGATCAGGACAGCTTGCCGCCTTATCCGGTGCTCGACGATATTTTGGAATGTCTGGTCGAAAACGAAATGAGCAATGCTGATATTGTTGCGCGTGGTCATCCGGTTGAAACCGTGCAACGGATTGAACATCTGCTCTATCTGGCTGAATACAAGCGCCGGCAATCTGCGCCGGGTGTAAAGATTACCAGGAAGAATTTTGGACGCGATCGCCGTTATCCCATAACGAACCGCTTCCGCGACCGCTGAACATACTGACTGAAAGCCTTTGAAATGACTGTAACTGTGCGTTTCGCTCCGTCGCCGACGGGCTATATTCATATCGGCAACACGCGCACTGCGCTGTCCAACTGGCTTTTTGCCAAGAAAAACGGCGGTAGGTTCATCCTGCGCTATGACGATACGGATGTTGAACGGTCGCGTGTGGAATATGCCGAGGCCATCGCCGTCGATCTCGACTGGCTGGGCGTGAAACCAGACCGCATTGAATATCAGTCGAAGCGTTTTGATGTTTATGCCCGCGCAGTGGAAAAGCTGAAGGCCGCAGGCCTGCTTTATGCCTGCTATGAAACCGCTGACGAGCTGGAGCGCCGCCGCAAGCTGCGCCTCGCGCGCCGCCTGCCGCCGGTTTATGGCCGCGAGGCGCTAAAACTCACTGATGCGGAAAAGGCTGCTTTCGAGGCGGAAGGCCGCAAGCCGCATTGGCGTTTCCTGCTACCGAATTTCGAGAGCGACCCGTTCGCAACACAGCGCACCGAAGTTCACTGGGACGATCTGGTGCGTGGGTCTCAGGTTGTTGATCTGGCGTCCATGTCGGACCCCGTGCTGGTGCGCGAAGATGGCACCTATCTCTATACGCTCCCTTCGGTCGTGGATGATATCGATCTCGGCGTCAGCCATATTATCCGTGGCGACGACCATCTGACGAATACGGGCGTGCAGATTGCAATCTTCCGCGCGCTCGGCGCTGAGCCGCCGGTGTTCGGACACCACAATCTGCTGACGACCACGACCGGCGAGGGGCTTTCAAAGCGCACCGGCGCGCTTTCGGTCGGATCACTGCGCGAAAACGGCTACGAGCCGATGGCGGTTGCTTCGCTGGCTATTCTGATCGGCACGTCGGAAAACGTCGCCGCCGCGCCAACCATGGATGCGCTGGCAGAACGTTTTGATCTGGCGTCGATTTCAAAATCGTCTGCCAAGTTCGATCCGGCAGAACTGGACACGCTTAATCGCGCATTGCTGCATGAAATGTCTTTTGCAGACGCCAAGCCGCGTCTCGCAGCGCTTGGCATTGAAGGCGACAAGGCCGAGCCATTCTGGCTCGCCGTGCGTGGCAATCTGGATCGTTTCGGTGATGTGCAGCATTGGTGGCAGATCGTGACCGGCGACCTGCCGGACACGCCGGAACTGTCGGATGAAGATGTCGAATTTGCACAAGCCGCGTTCACGCTTTTGCCAGCAGGCCCTTGGGATCAGCAGACCTGGAAGATGTGGACGGATGCGGTCAAGTCGGAAACGGGACGCAAGGGCAAGGGGCTCTTCATGCCGTTGCGTCTGGTGCTGACCGGACAGGCTCACGGGCCAGAACTGGCCGACCTTCTGGTGCTGATGGGCCCGGAAAAGGCGCAAAGCCGACAGCCCTGATCGGATCGTTTACGATAGGAAATAAAATAGCCGGCACAGTGGATACTGTGCCGGCTTTCTTGTTTTGGAAGATGCTTACTTGCGGAGCTTTGTCTTGCGGGCAGGCGCTTCGCCTGCGCGCTGCAACGCTTCCACTACCGATAGAGCGGTCATGTTGACGACGCCGCGCGATGTCACCGAAGGCGTCAGAATATGCGCAGGGCGTGCTGCACCGAGCAGAATCGGGCCGACATGCAGGGCGTCGGTGACGGTCTTGACGACGTTGAGCGTGATATTCGCCGCATCAAGGTTCGGGAAAACCAGAAGATTGGCTTCACCCTTGAGGCGCGAATTCGGGAACACGCGGTCGCGCAGCGCCTGAGACAGGGCCGAGTCACCATGCATTTCGCCGTCAGATTCAAGATCTGGAGCCTTTTCCGCGAGAATAGCCGCAGCCTGCCGCATCTTTTCCGCACTGGCGCTTTCCTTCGAACCAAAGTTCGAATGCGAAACCAGAGCAGCCTTCGGCACAATGCCGAAGCGGTCGATTTCCTTGGCGGCGAGAATTGCCATTTCGGCAAGCTCGTTGGCATTCGGATCGACATTCACATAGGTGTCGGTCAGGAACAGCGCGCCGCGCTGCGAAATCAGCAGGCTGAGCGCGGAATAATCGCGGATACCCGGCACAATGCCGATGATCTGGCGCACAACGCGCAGATGGCGCTCGAAACGGCCTTCAAGACCGCAGATCATCGCATCCGCTTCGTCACGCATCACAGCAAGCGCCGCAATCGCGGTTGAATTGGTGCGCACGATGGTGCGGGCAGCTTCCGGCGTGACGCCCTGACGGCCCGTATAGGACAGGTACAGGTCGACATAGTCGCGGTAGCGTGGATCGTCTTCAGGGTTGATGAGTTCGAAATCGACACCCTGACGGATTTTCAGGCCATAGCGGCGCAGGCGCGTTTCAACAACCTGCGGACGACCGACGAGGATTGGCGCGGCGATACGTTCTTCGATCACCACCTGTGCGGCGCGCAGCACGCGCTCGTCTTCACCATCGGCATAGATGACGCGCTTCGGCTTGTCTTGCGAACGGGCCGCAGCGAAAACCGGCTTCATGATGAGGCCCGAGCGGAACACGAAGCGGTTCAGTCTGTCGAGATAGGCTTCCATGTCTTCGATCGGGCGCGTGGCGACACCGGTTTCCATCGCAGCCTTTGCGACAGCCGGAGCAATACGCAGGATCAGGCGCTGATCGAAAGGCGAGGGAATGATGTAGTCCGGGCCGAAGGTCGGTGTATCGCCGGAATAGGCTTTGGCAGCGACATCGGAAGGTTCTTCACGCGCAAGCGACGCAATGGCGCGCACGGCGGCAAGCTTCATTTCTTCATTGATCGCGGTTGCACCGACATCGAGTGCGCCGCGGAAGATGTATGGGAAGCAAAGAACGTTGTTGACCTGGTTGGGATAGTCGGACCGTCCGGTGCAGATCATGGCGTCGGCACGCGCAGCGCGCGCTTCTTCCGGCATGATTTCCGGCTTCGGATTGGCCAGCGCCATGATCAGCGGCTTTTCAGCCATCTGATTGAGCAGTTCCGGCTTCAGGACGCCTGCTGCTGAAAGGCCGAGGAACACATCCGCGCCGCCGATGACATCGGCCAGGGTGCGTGCGTCGGTCTTCTGCGCATAGATTTCTTTCCAGCGGTCCATCAGCGTGTTGCGGCCTTCATAGACCACGCCTTCCAGATCGCAGACCCAGATGTTTTCGCGCTTGGCGCCGAGATTGACGAGAAGATTGAGGCAGGCGAGAGCCGCCGCACCGGCACCGGAGGTGACGATCTTGGCGTCTGCAATCTGCTTGCCAGCAAGCTCCAGACCGTTCAGCACTGCGGCGGCTACGATGATCGCCGTACCATGCTGATCGTCATGGAAAACCGGAATATTCATCTTTGCGCGAAGCTGTTCTTCAACTTCGAAACATTCCGGCGCCTTGATATCTTCCAGATTGATGCCGCCGAAGGTCGGCTCAAGAGCGGAAACCACGTCGACGACACGGTTGATTTCAAGCGCGTCGATTTCGATGTCGAAAACATCGATATCGGCGAATTTCTTGAACAGGACCGCCTTGCCTTCCATGACCGGCTTCGATGCGAGCGCGCCGATATTGCCGAGGCCGAGAACAGCCGTACCGTTCGAAACGACCGCCACGAGGTTGCCGCGCGCCGTGTATTCGGCGGCGGTTGCCGGGTCTTCCTGAATGGCGAGGCAGGGAGCGGCTACGCCCGGCGAATAAGCGAGCGCAAGGTCACGCTGGTTCCCGAGCGGCTTGGTTGACTGGATTTCCAGCTTTCCGGGCTTCGGATATCGATGGAAAAACAGAGCTGCTTCATCGAAGTCCGAACGCGTCGGCGTGGAAGGAGTTTTCTTGGTCATAGTCGCATCGCTTTCCATTTTTCCGCACCGCCGGGATGATGAACGGCGCGTGGAGGGTGCAATTACATGCACACCGAGCCTTTAAACACGTGGGTCGGGCATTCTGGTTTTAACTTAAACTCTCACGTCCCATTAGGCCCGTTTTGGAGAATGAGTTTATCTGTAATGTAATGGCCGCGTCAGAAGGCACTCTGATAAGCACCGCCGTCAATAACGAGATTCTGCCCCGTTATATAGCCTGCATGCTGTGAGCAGAGAAAGGCGCAAGCTTTTCCGAACTCTTCCGGCTGGCCTATGCGTCCTGCCGGGATACGCGCCGCGCGCTTGGCTGCTTCCGCTTCTGCTGTGGTACCGGTCTTCTCTGCCGAGAAGGCAAAGCCCTTGCGCAGGCGGTCGGTGTCGAAGGCACCGGGCAGGATATTGTTGATGGTGACATTGGCTCCCGCAACGGTGCGGGCAACGCCAGCCAGAAAGGCGGTCAGCCCGGCACGGGCCCCGGACGACAGGTCAAGCCCCGGAATGGGCGCATAGACCGAGGTGGAGGTGATGTTGACGATGCGGCCAAAGCCGCGCTCGACCATGCCGTCGATGACTGCCTTGATCAGCTCAATGGGGGTGACCATGTTCTGCGTCACGCCTTCGAGAAGGGCTTCGCGGTCGAGCAAACGGAAGTCGCGGAAAGGCGGCCCGCCATTGTTGTTGACGAGAATATCGGGGTTGGGGCAGGCGGCAAGCAAAGCCTGCTGGCCTTCCGGGGTCGAAACATCGGCAGCCACGGTAACCACATTGACGCCATAGGCCGAGCGGACGGCCTCAGCTGCTTCAAGCAGTGTTTCTTCACTACGACCGTTCAGCACGATATCGCATCCTGCTTCGGCCAGTGCTTCGGCGCAGGCGCGGCCCAGACCTTTGCTGGAAGCGCATACGATTGCCTTGCGACCTTTCAAGCCCAAATCCACGGCTCGATCCTCTTTGCTTTTTTAAAGGTCATGGAGACATGCCACCAAGCGCCAAGGGCAATCAACCGGATTCTGGTTGACGCGCTGATGTGTCCACTTTTCTTGCGCCCGATTTGAACGTTTTTCGGTGTTTTTCACGCTCAATGTTCTGTGATCGTGGTTTTCGGGCGACGGCTGGTCCGTCGGCAGCTGTCATATGCGCGTTACAGTCCCGTCATGCCCCTGTGACATGAATCAGGTTTTCTGCATGCAGTTTCAGGTTGCCATTGAGAGGGACAACCAAAATGAGCACTGACGCAGCAGAAGCGAAGAAATTCCGGACGATTTTCATCTCGGATGTGCATTTGGGGTCAAAAGCCGCGCAGGCCGACCTGCTTCTCGATTTCCTGCGTTACCATGATGCGGATACGATGTATCTGGTCGGCGATATCGTCGATGGCTGGCGGTTGCGGCGCAACTGGCACTGGCCGCAGGAACATAACGACGTTGTCCAGAAGCTGCTGCGCAAGAGCCGCAAGGGCACCAATATCATCTACATCGCCGGCAATCACGATGAGTTCCTGCGTAATTTTCAGGGAACGCATTTTGGCGGTATTGAAGTCATGAACCGCTCCATTCACGAGACGGCGGATGGCCGCAAGTTTCTGGTGATCCACGGCGATCAGTTTGACGTGGTGGTGCGCAATGCCCGTTTCATCGCTTATCTCGGCGACTGGGCCTATGATACCGCGATCTGGATCAACACATTGATGAACCGTGTGCGGTCTCTCTTCGGCCTGCGCTACTGGTCATTTTCGGCCTGGGCGAAATTCCGGGTGAAAAAGGCGGTCAATTTCATCGGCGAGTTCGAAACGGTCGTGTCTGAAGAGGCGAAGCGCATCGGCGTCGATGGCGTCATTTGCGGCCATATTCACCACGCCACCATCGAAAAAATGAACGATGTTGAATATATCAATACCGGTGACTGGGTGGAAAGTTGCACGGCGGTGCTGGAGCATTTCGACGGTCGCATGGAACTGGTGAATTGGACCCAGATGCGCGACGAGAAGTCGTCCGGCGGCAAAGCCATTGCGCAGGACAGCCGGGCTGATGACAACAGAATTGTCCGGCTACCACGTGCTGCCCGCAACGCGGCGAAAATTGCCGGATGAACAAGCTCGTCATCGTCACCGACGCCTGGCATCCACAAGTCAACGGTGTCGTTCGGACACTGACCAAGTGCGAAGAAATGATGCGCGCACGGGGCTACGAGGTGATCGTCGTTTCCCCACTCGATTATAAATCGATACCGTGCCCGACCTATCCCGAGATCAGGCTTGCTCTGACTACGCCCGGTGCATTTCGGCGGCGGCTCGTACAGATGAAGCCGGACTATATCCATATCGCTACCGAAGGTCCGCTGGGCTATATGGCGCGGCAGGCTTGCCTGAAAAAGGGCTGGAGTTTCACCACCAGTTTTCACACGCGCTTTCCCGAATATGTGGCGGAGCGTTTTCCGGTTCCCTTGAGCTGGAGCTATGGATTTCTGCGGCATTTCCACAATGCCGCGTCGCATACGCTCGTGCCGACGCAATCCATTCTGGATGATCTGAAAGAGCGCGGCTTTACCGGCCTCAATCTGTGGACGCGCGGCGTGGATCGCGGCGTCTTTCACGCCCGCGCCAATGTGAACCGCGATCTGCCGGGGCCTGTCTTCATCTGCGTTGGGCGCGTGGCAACGGAAAAGAACCTTCCGGCATTTCTTAGTCTCGATCTTCCCGGTACCAAACTGATCGTCGGTGACGGCCCGGCGCTCGATGATCTGAAATCACGTTTTCCGGATGCCGTATTTGTCGGTAAGCGGGAAGGTGAGGCGCTTGCGGAAACCTATGCGTCGGCTGATGTGTTCGTTTTCCCAAGCCGGACAGACACGTTTGGCCTTGTTCTGCTGGAAGCAATTGCGTCAGGCCTGCCTGTCGCGGCATTTCCTGTGCCGGGATCGAAAGACGTCATCGGTGCGACGGGCGCAGGCGTTCTTTCAGAAGATTTGCACGCGGCCTGCATGGCCGCGCTGGAGCTTGAACCCTTCGATCCCGAACAGGTTCTGAAGCCCTTTACGTGGGAAACCTGTGGCGACATTTTTGAAGAGGCTTTGACCTCGATTGCTGGTGATCGCCCTTCGCGGACCTATCAGGAGGCCGCTCAGCCCCAGACGGTCGCTTCCGGCGGATAAACAAGCGCGCCGTCGTAACGAAGGCCCGGATCACGATCATGCGCAAGAAGCAGCGGTCCGTCGAGATCGACAACCGTTGCCTTCTGGGCAAGTAGCACCGCGGGCGCCATACCAAGCGATGTGCCGACCATGCAACCGACCATGATTTTCAGGCCAAGACCAATGGCCTTTTCGCGCATCACCAGACCTTCGGTCAGTCCGCCTGCCTTGTCGAGCTTGATGTTCACGGCGTCATAGCGCTTGGCAAGTTCTTCCAGACCCTCTGACGTGTGGACACTTTCGTCGGCACAGATCATGACCGGGCGTTCAATCTCGCTCAGTATCGCATCTTTACCAGCAGGCAGGGGTTGTTCGATCAGGATCACGCCCGCATCGGCGGCAGCGCGCATGTTTTCGGCAATATTTGCATCGGTCCAGCCTTCATTCGCATCAATGATGATGCGGCTGTTTGGTGCTGCATCGGTGACGGCGCGAATGCGCTCAATGTCGTTCTCGCCGCCCATCTTCACCTTGATCAGCGGATAATGTGCAACTTTGGCCGTGGATTCTGCCATTTCCTCTGGCGTGCCCAGCGAAACGGTAATCGCCGTTTCAAGCGGCTTGAATTCACCGCCCAGCG
The DNA here is from genome assembly GCF_052045675.1 of Brucella sp. 22210. NCBI lineage: Bacteria > Pseudomonadati > Pseudomonadota > Alphaproteobacteria > Hyphomicrobiales > Brucellaceae > Brucella > Brucella sp. 22210. Next base: position 55,372 of record NZ_JBQEPD010000009.1, on the reverse strand, counting down.
TATCGGCAACGCTTTTACCGCTGATCTTGGCTTCTAGATCCCACAAGGCACAGTCGACGGCATTGCGCGCGGCACCGGCAGGCATCAGCTTCTGAATGTCCTGACGTGTCGCGCCGCCTTCGATCTCGGCCCGGACGGCTTCGATTGACGCGGTGACGCTTTCAATGCTCTCGCCATAGCGCGCATAAGGTACGCATTCGCCACGCCCTTGATGCTCACCGTTGCCAATTGCACACACAACAACGGCAGCTTCAGTCTTTGACCCACGCGAAATTGTGAATTTTCCGGCGATGGGGTAGCGTTCAACAAGGATGTTCAAGGTATTCTGCATGGAGAGCCTTCCGAATCTCAATCCCGAAAAGTTGATGGGCTTTTGGGATGAGATGGTGCGTGAGAGCGCGGAATTGGGGTATTCGTCTGATTCATCGGGCGGATGCTCCAATACGCTGTATTTCGGTCGTGTTACGACTCGTATATGAGGTTTGCCATGTTGACCGACACTGCTGACAAAGCAAGAGCTGCCGCGAATGTCGCGCCAAAGATCGATGTGGCGGATCAGGATGGCGTGCGCCTCGTTCGCTTGAGCGGACGCTGGGTTTCGCAAAGCGTTCATCTTGTCGATGACAAGATGCGCAGCCTCGAAAAAGTCGCGGGCAGCCAATCCACGCATATTGATGCTTCCGGCATATCCGGCCTCGATACGGCAGGCGCCTGGCTTGTCGAGCGGCTGAGGCAGCGTCTCGTGACCCAGAAGGCCGATGTGCAGCTTGAAGGCATTCGCGAATCCTGGGCACCGCTGATGGATGAAGTTGGCGGTGCGGTTGAGCGGGCGCTCGATGTTCCTCGCACCAAGAAACCATTCTTTCTCATTGCTTTTCTGGCTGCCCTTGGCGGTGGCGTCGTCTCGATTTACGACGACTTCAAGATGTCGATGCATATTCTGGGTGCCACTATTCGCGGTGCGCAGCTCAAATATGGTCGCGGAAGCGGGATTCCGATTGCCGCCATCGTAACGCAGATGGATCGCATGGGCGTGGGTGCCATTCCCATTATCATTCTGATGTCGACCATCGTCGGTGCGATCATCGCGCAGCAGGGTGCTTTTCAGCTGCGTTACTTCGGTGCTGAGATTTTCGTGGTCGATCTGGTCGGCATTCTGGTCTTGCGTGAATTGGGCGTGCTTTTGACCGCGATCATGATTGCAGGCCGCTCCGGCAGCGCGATTACTGCTGAAATTGGCTCCATGAAAATGCGCGAAGAAACCGACGCGCTGACGGTTATCGGGCTCAATCCCGTAGGCGTTCTGGTGTTTCCGCGCCTTGTTGCCCTCGTCATCGTGCTGCCGCTGCTGACAATCATTTCCAATCTGGCCGCATTGGTCGGGGCAGGCGGCGTCGCGTGGTTTTATTCCAATATCTCGCCGGAAGCCTTTATCAGCCGTCTGCATGATGCAGTAGCGCTGAATACCTATTTCGCCGGTTTGATCAAGGCACCGTTCATGGCAATGATCATCGGTATTCTTGCTTCGGTCGAAGGTATGAAAGTCGGCGGAAGTGCAGAATCACTTGGACGCCGGGTCACCGCATCGGTGGTGAAGGCTATTTTCGTGGTTATCGTCGTCGACGGCATGTTTGCGATGTTCTACGCAGCGATTAATTTCTAGAGATTTATATGACCGTTGTTTTGTTTGGGTTCTTTGAGACACAGTTACACAGAAAACTGAACCTGCGGTCGCTTTCGGCTGTTCAGTCGGAAGCTTGGCTCGGTTAAAGAATAGGTATGGAGAACGGTATCGACGTAGAGTCGCAACCACAGCAGGATGAAAGCCATCACACGGCGATACCGATGATTTCGGTACGCGACGTAACGGTTTCGTTTGGCCGTTCGCCAGTGTTGGATAGGCTTTCGCTCGATATCTACAAGGGCGAGGTTTTGGGCTTCATCGGTCCATCAGGATCAGGCAAGTCCGTGCTGATGCGCACCATTTTGGGGCTGAACAAGAAGCAGTCCGGCGAAATCGAGATTCTCGGTCGCAACATTGATCGTCTCAATGAAATGGAGAAAATGGCCATCGACATGCGGATGGGCGTTCTTTTCCAGCACGGCGCGTTGTTTTCCGCGCTCAACGTGCTTGAGAATATTCAGGTTCCGATGCGCGAATATCTCGATCTGTCGCCAAAGCTGATGGATGAGCTGGCGCGACTGAAGATTGATCTCGTGGGACTGAAGCCGGATACGGCTGAGAAATTTCCATCTGAACTTTCAGGCGGCATGATCAAGCGCGCCGCTTTGGCGCGTGCGCTGGCGCTCGATCCGGATATCGTTTTTCTCGACGAGCCGACCTCGGGGCTCGATCCGATCGGCGCTGCGGAGTTTGATGAGCTGATTGCGAACCTGCGCGATACGATGGGTCTGACCGTCTATATGGTCACGCACGATCTCGACAGCCTCTTCGCCATCTGTGACCGAATTGCCGTTCTGGGGAACAAGAAAGTGCTGGTCAGCGGCACGATTGAAGACATGCTGCATGTAGACGACCCATGGGTTAAATCCTATTTTCGGGGCAAGCGAGCGCGCCAGATCGATACTTCGGCGCCATCAAGACGGCGGCCCGGCAGCCGCTTGCAGACGGGATAAGATATGGAAACAAAAGCCAATTACGTTCTGGTCGGGGTTTTCACGCTGCTTGTCAGCCTGCTGGCTTTCGGATTCGTGTACTGGATTGCGCGCTTCGGTGAGGCTCGTGAATCCATTCCCATGGATGTGCGTATTCCCGGCTCGGTAACGGGCCTGACTGTTGGAAGTCAGGTTTTGTTCAACGGTATCAAGGTCGGTGACGTTCGGGGGTTGCATCTCGATGAGAGCAACCCGGAAATGGTGATCGTGCAGACCCGCGTGAACGGCAGCACACCAATCACGCGTTCGACTGCCGCAACGCTTGGCTTTCAGGGTCTGACCGGTCAGGCCTATATCGAACTCAAGGGTGGCCGTCTGGATGAGCCTAACCTGCTGACAGAAGCAGCCAAGGAAGAATCGGTCGCTCGTATCGACGCTGACCCGTCTGCGGTCAACAATCTCCTCGCCACCGCACAGGACATTTTCGGACGCGCCAACACGGTGCTCGGCGAGCTGGAAGGCTTTGTCAAAGAAGCCCGTGGTCCTCTGACCGACACGATCAACAATACCAAGACATTCACCGATGCACTGGCCAAAAATGCCGATGTCATCGACGAACTGGGCTCCAATGCCGGTAACATCAAGCAGATCATCGAAGACGCGAAGGAAACGATGGCGCGTCTCAATGCTGCGTCGGTTCGCGTTGACGGCATTCTGGCCAAGACCGACAAGCTTCTGTCCACGGATGACAAGGACGGGGTTGTGGCGCAGGCCAAGGCGACGCTTGAATCCATTCGCCAGACTTCGGACAATCTCGACAAGCGCTTGGGACCGATTGCAGATAATTTGCAGCGTTTCTCAGGCCAGGGTCTTAGGGACGTGCAGTCTGTGGTTGTTGACAGCCGCCGCTCCATACAGCGTATAGAACAGGCGATCACAGAACTCGAACGCAACCCGCAACGTTTGATTTTCGGCGGGCAAGGCAGTGTACCTCAGTATAACGGAAGGGCGCGTCATTGATTTTCTCGGCTGAAAATTCGACAAACGGGTCTATGAACGTGAAATCGCGCCGCAACCGTTCTCTCGCAGGTTCTGTTTCGCTTGTTCTGGCGGCGCTTCTTGCTGGCTGTGGAACGACACCTCTCGATACGTTCAATCTGACGACGCCGAAGCCAGCTGTGTCGTCGCCGAGCCGCAAGAGCTTGCAGCTTTTAGTTCCGACGCCGACAGCGTTGAAGGCGCTCGATAGCGAAAATATCGTGATCAGTTCCGCGCCGGGTTCCATCGAATATCTCAAAGGCGCGCAGTGGGGCGACAGGCTGACGAATATCGTTCAGTCCCGCCTCGTCCAGGCTTATGAGAATACCGGGGTGTTTGGCGGCGTTGGCCGTCCGGGTGACGGTCTGGCGATCAATTATCAGATCCTGACAGACCTTCGTATGTTCGGTGTACAGGTCAGCGGCGGCTCCAGAACTGCTGTTGTGGAACTCGCCATCAAGCTTATGAATGACAAGACCGGTGAAGTGCGCGCAACGCGGGTGTTCCGGAGTACTGCGCCTGTCAGCGGAACCGGTAATGCGGCTTACGTGAAGGCGCTCGATGCAGCCTTTGATCGTGCCGCAAATGAAATTGTCGGCTGGACAGTTTCCGCTATTTAAGTCGCATAGACGTTCGAGCTGATCGGTAGAAATGAACAAGGCGGGGCTTTGAACCCCGCCTTTTTTTATTTGGCATCAGAAACCCGGGAACGGCGGACTTTGCCGCGTCTGCGCCTACGTACACTGCGCCGGTTTTTATCCTGTCAGAGCAACAAAAAACGCGGCCCGAAGGCCGCGTTCTGACTAGTTATGTCTCTAACGCTTGTTAGCGCAGGCGGCCGCTGGCATGGGCCAGCATGGTGTAAACCTTGCCGGTATCGGACGTCAGATAGGTCTGCGTCACCATGTTGTCGCGGTCGTTACGGGCGACATCTTCAAGCAGGCGCTGGAAGTCGTCCATGTAGCGGTCCACAGCGCGGCGGAATTCGCCATCCGTCTGATACTTGCGCTTGATGTCGTCAAAAGTCTGCTGACCCTTGAGCGTGTACAGGCGACGGGTGAAGACGTTGCGCTCGCCACGGCGGTAGCGATCCCAGAGTTCAACCGATGCTTCATGATCGATAGCGCGGGCGATATCGACCGACAGCGAGTTCAGCGATTCAACCACATGGCTTGGCGAACGCGGAGCGGCGGTTGGCTGTGCCTTTGGTTGAACGGCTTCTTCTTCCTCACGCGATGCGCGGGCAAGGAGATCGGAAACCCAGCCGCGAGGCTTTTCAGCGGTGGCAGCAGGTGCCGTTGCTGCCGGAGCCTTGGGCATTTCAACCGGACGCTGGCGAACGGCAACATCAGCCTGTGCGACCGGAGCTGCCGAGGGCTGAACTGGTGCCTGAACAGGAGCCGGGCGCTGTGCAGCGGGTGCAGGACGCGAAACCGGACGGTCTGCGCGGCTTTCGCCAACGTCGACCAGACGGCCTGACTTGTTGACGATTTCTGCCAGTTCCTTGAGCGCGCTGATCTGCTCGCTCACGGCCTTGCGCATGGCGGTCGTGGTTTCCTTGGCTTCGGCAGGCATATCGAGAACGCCGCGCTTCAGCTCGCCGCGCGTGGTGTTCAGCTCGGTGCGAATTTCGCCAGCGGTGCGACGGATATCGTCGGTTGCTGCCGAGAACTTCTGGGCTGCCTGCTCGACGATTTCCGAAACGCTTTCGCGCATCTTTTCCGCCGAGGCGCGGGTCTGGCCTTCTGCGCGCTGGAATGCCGAGGCAACCAGAGTTTCGAAGGACTGCATGAGCTTCTCAATACCTTCCGACTTTTCCACGAGGCCGGAAGCCAGCTTGTCGAGCGCCTGCTGGCGGTCGGACAGCGTGGTGACGAGACCATTCTGAGCCGAATTGATCATGTCGGAGGCCGAGGAAAGAACCTTTCCATGGTCTTCGAAACGGTCTGCAATGTCGGCGATCTGCGACAGCGTGCTATCGGAAAGCGCACGCAGCGTACCGATATTGGTGTCGATCAGACCGGTCGAGGCCTGGAACATCTGCGCAGCCCGATTGGTGTTTTCGACGAAGCTGGACGTCGTGTCGACGAGACGCCCGTCGATATCAGTCAGGTTGCGCGTTGCAGCGTCGATCAGCTTGCCAAGCTCGCCATTCGAAGTGGAGAGGCGGTCGATCAGCTCGCTGACATTGTCGGAGAGACCAGCTTTTGCCTGCTGAACAGCTGCGATGGTTTCTGCCGTGCGGTTTGCCAGTGCATTGACCAGCGCGGCATTTTCCGAACGCAGGCGGTCGGTTGCGGCATGGGTTGCTTCTTCAAGCTGCTGTGCCAGACCACGTCCGCTATCGGCAAGGCGCTGTACCAGCGGCTCTGCGGTATCGTTGAGGATCTTGGTGATTTCCTGCGAGCGAGCCGAGAGAACTGCATTGAGTTCACGCGTGCGCTCTTCAAGAGTGACAGCCGTCGTATCCGTAACCTGCGCGATGCGGGCTTCCACAGAACCGAGTTCCATCGTGATGCGCGAGCCAATGTCACCGAGACGGGTGGCAATCGCGTCGGCGCGTTCCACGAGGCGGGCTTCTGTGCCTGCCAGATTGTCGGCAACGCTGACCGAGAAGGTTTCGCTGTGACCGGCAAGGGTCTCGCTCGTCTTCGATGCGGTATCGGCGATGCGAGCCTCGATAGCGCTGAGTTCGCCGGTGAGGCGGTTCTCGATGGCTTCAAGACCGCTCGCGATAGCGCCAGCGCGTTCATTGAGGCGGACTTCTGTACCTGCCAGATTATCGACAACGCTGGCTGCAAAAGCTTCGCTGTGACCGGCAAGGGTCTCGCTGGTCTTGGCAGCCGTATCGGCGATACGGGCTTCGATGGAGCCGAGTTCGCCGGTGAGGCGGGTTTCGATGTCGCCGAGACGTCCGGCAATCGCATCGGCGCGGTCACCGAGACGTGCTTCCGTACCCGACAGATTGTCGATCAGGCGTGCGCTGAAGGCTTCGCCGAAGCCATCCAGAGCCTGACCGGCCTTGGCAGCTTCTGCGGAAAGCGTGCTTGCCGCTTCGCCGATCTTCTCGCGCAGCGAGGTAGCAACAACGCCAGCGCTCTGTTCCAGCGCACGGCGAACATTGTCGACGCCGATAGAAAGCGCCTTTTCCATGGTCTGCGTGCGTTCTTCAATAATGCCGGTCTGGCCTGCGAAAGCATCGTTGATGATGGCGCTGCTATCGGCAATGACGTTACGCAGATTGGCGGTGAGCTCTTCAATCGCGCCGTTCTGACCTGCGAATGCCTGATTGATAACGGCACCGCTTTCAGCGATGACGCTGCGCAGATTGGCGGTGTGTCCTTCGATAATGCCGGTCTGGCCTTCGAAAGCCTGTCCAATAGCGGAAGCGCTGTCGGCAATTGCGCCGCGCAGATTGGCAGTGCGCTGATCCAGAACGTCGCTATGGTCTTGCAGGGACTGGTTAAGCGAAGACGTGCTGTCGCTCAGCGTTGCGCGGATGGCCGCTGCACGCGTTTCAATTGTCTGCTCATGTCCGTTCAGAATATCAACCAGCGAGTCATTGTGGTTGCTCAGAACAGTGCGCAGGCCGCTTGTGCGTTCTTCGACATGACGAACATGTTCACCAAGCGTTGCTTCGAAAGCGTCGCGTCCGGCTGCGATGGATTCGCCGAGCGTTGCCGCGCGTTCGTCCAGAATGCGTGCCAGCGAAGACTGGTTGTCGGCAATGAGCGCCTGAAGCGAGCTGACGCGTTCATCGAAGGTGCGCGCCATGACTTCGCGATTTTCGTTGAAATTATCGCGCATTGCAGCCGTGCGTTCATCCATCAGCTGAGCAAGCATGGCCTGATTGCCGGTGATGACGGTATGCAGAGCGGAAGCGCGTTCTTCCAGCGAACGGGCATGATCGGCAAAGCTCGCATCCAGCAGTGCCGAATGGCTCGCCATTGCCTGCTGCAGCGCATTGGTACGCTCTGCCAGAATGGCGGCATGATTATCGGCGACAGAATTGAGCGCCGATGCGCTGCCGTCAATCGCATTGCGAATGTCATCGGTGCGGGCTGCCAGCGTATCAGCATGGCCGCGAATGACTGCCGAAACGCGGTCGGTTTCTCCTTCGAGCGAAGCGGCCAGTACATCGCGGCTTTCGGCCAGCTTACCAGCGAAGGAAGCTGCCTTTTCACCGAGAAGATTGCCGACGCTTTCACCGATCGAGGTCAGATCGTCGCTGATCTTCGTCTTGGTTTCATCAATCATCGAGCTGAGTGAAGCGCGACCGCCGGAGAAGGTCTCGGCGATTTCACGCGTGCGGGCGATGAGATTTTCGTTGATCTGGCGCGAGCGGGTTTCCAGAGCGGCGTTGAGCTTCTCTGTGCTGCTGTCGAGTGCGTGGGCGCGAGCCTCGAACTCGGAAAGCAGGGCATGGCCGCGTTCAGACAAGGTGCCTTCCAGATTGGCAAGGCGCGTGTCGAACTCACTGACCATCGATTCCGTGGAGCTGCCAAGCAGGTTGGCAATGCCAGCGGCGCGTTCGTCCAGAGCCGTCGTGAAGCGCTCGGAGATCGTGCGGGACTGTTCGTCCAGTGTCGCAATACGCGTGTCGAGCAGATTGGCAAAAGCCTCGCCCGAAGTCGTGATGCGCGAGCCGATATCGCCGGTCCGGGTTTCAATGGCTTCGGCAATAGAACTGCCGCTCTCATTGATGCTGCCAATCAGGCGTTCGCCAGATTCGCTCAACAGCGAGCTGAGCTGCTGGGAAGCAGACAGAACATTGTCGCGAATGATGTTGGATGCGCTCGACAGTTCTTCCTTGAGCTGTTCGTGAGCACCAGAAATCGAGGAGCGGACGCGTTCGGCATGGCTGACAACGGCTTCACGCTCATTGCCCAGATCGCCGACCAGCGAACGAATGCGAACTTCATTGTCGCTATAAGCGCGCTCAAGCTGATTGACTTCAGACTGAACGAGGGTTTCCAGCTCAACAGCACGGGCAAGCGTGCGTTCGATGCCTTCGTTCATTGCAGCCACTTCGCGGCGGACAGCCTGGCTCAGCGTCGAAACGCGGTCAGCCGATACGGCTTCCGGCTGAAGCAGCTTCATGGCGGCTTCAGACATGCTGCGCGCGGCGTTATGCATTTCCTGTGCGCGCTTCACAAGCTGCGCAAAGCCCCAGAACATGGCGACGGGCAGGGCAACGCCTGCAACCACACCAATGCCAGCAGGCGAAGTGAAGAAGTCCTTGGTGGCTTCAAGACTGGAGAAAACAGTCGGATCGATAGCCTTGCTAAGTGCAACGCCACCGGCGGCCCAAAGCACGCTGATGGCTGTGGTGGTCCAGTAAAGCTTGGACGAACGTTCGGTCACGCGGCGCGGCGCGGTTGCGATAGCGCGGTCGTTGCGGGAGTCGTCGTTGGCGGGCGTGCGTGCTGCAGGCGTGGCAACGCTAACGGTCGCTGCCGGTGCAACAGGACGCAGGATGGCCTCCGGAGCTTCCGGCACGTCTGCAAGCTGAGGCGAGGGAGCGGCTTGCTTCGTGTCAGGCTTAACCGGGGTAGGCTTGTGCGGCGTATTGGCGACGATTTGCTGAATTGCTGGCGCGGCTTTGACCACCGGCGGCACAGGCGGCGCGGCAGGCGTGGCGATAACGGATGCAGAAACGACTGGCGCAACCCTGGTTTCGATTGCCGCTGATGCGACTTTCGCAGGTTCTGCTGCCTTCGTCTTCTGTTCCGCGACCAGCTCTTCAGCGGCGCGCGAAATCTGCTCTTCCAGATCGTCGACCGAGAAGCTCTCGTCGAACGCACTTAAGTCCATATCGATATCGAGATCATCGCCGAAGTCGATGTCGAGTGCCTGTTCTAGTGCCTTTTCAACCTCAAGGTCGAGCTTCTGTGCCTTGGATTTGGAAGCCATTGTTCGCCTACCTCGTACTCAATTACCGTGACGGCCGGATCGTCAAAGAGCCGTTACTAAACTTTATCCGCCATTTTGCATCGTACCGGCTCGGTCCTGTTAAGGAAATAGGCGACGCCCGCTGATGCCTAAAACTTTAAATACAAGGTTAACAGAAAACGTTTGGCTTCACTAAAATGCGATGTTTCCGGGCTTTTTGCAATTATTAGCAAGTTGTGGAAATCGGCAGGGGTCGCTTTTTGCGGCTCGAAAGGCGGTGCGAATTCGTTAACAAAATTGCCCGTATTTCGAATTTACGTTCCGGTATTGCAACTTTAAGATGTATTGCCTGGGCGCAGGATTCGTTGATCCGATTGTCTGCATTCCCATTTTTCTCATCATATGCCCCAATCTTGCACAACGGCAAGGCAGAGTTTTGCAGAAAACCTTTTATATCACCGCTGGCGCAGCCGCTTTTACATTATATAACACGGCATATTGGCGCAGTTGGGCTTAACGGGGCTCTCACAGTTGAAACTAGGGCCGGAACGCCGTATCTGCCTTTGCGAGATTATGCGTGCAGATCCCAATTTCAGGTGATCCGCCGCAAGGGATAAAAGATCGCGTGGTTTCACGCGTTTCAAGGAATGAAAATGACCAAGATCGTATTCGTATCCGCAGACGGCGCGGCACGTACCGAAGTAGAGGCCGATAACGGTTCCAGCGTAATGGAAGCGGCCATTCGCAATGGCATTCCGGGCATCGATGCCGAATGCGGCGGCGCCTGCGCCTGCGCAACCTGCCACGTTTATGTCGATGAAGAATGGACCGAGACAGTTGGCGGACCCGATCCGATGGAAGAGGACATGCTGGATTTCGCCTATGAGGTGCGTCCGAATTCGCGCCTTTCCTGTCAGATCCGCGTGACCGATGCTATCGACGGTCTCGTCGTGCAGGTTCCGGAACGCCAGAACTAAGAGGATGGCAGCCACTCCGGGGATCGGTATAAAAAGCGATATAGCGATCATCGGGGCAGGGCCGGTTGCCCTCTTCGCCGTTTTCCAGCTCGGCCTGTTCGGGTTCAAATGCCAGCTGATAGACGCGTTGGATCGGCCGGGCGGACAATGCACCGTCTTTTATCCTGACAAGCCGATCTTCGATATTCCGGGCTTCCCGACAATTATGGGCGACGAGCTGGCGTCGCGGCTCCTGGAACAGATCGCGCCTTACGGTCCCACATTCCATTACGGTCAAACCGTAATGATGCTGGAACGCGTCGGAGAGCGCTTTGCCCTGACGACGGACAAGGCGATCTCAATCAAGGCTGATGCCGTGGTGATTGCTTCAGGTCTGGGGGCGTTCGGACCGGATGGTCAGATCGTGCGACCCGATCCATTGACCGGGCTTGGCTTGGAGAGGGCAGGCAATGCGATTGCTGTTTCGCCTGAAAGCTTTGCGACGTCACAGCCCGATATCTATGCGATTGGTGATGCCTGCCATTATCCGGGCAAGCTGAAGCTGATCCTGTCGGGCTTTCATGAAGCTGCTCTCATGACGCAGGCTGTGCGCAAGAGATTGCAGAAAGCCGGATCCCAGTAATCAGCGCGGCAGCTGGTTCATCTTTTCAAGACGATAGGTCAAAAGGCGCTCGAAGCGCTTTTCAAAATTAATAGTTTCGACGCGGTCGAAGCGCTGTTGCGCCTCATCATGGGCTTCCATGAGACGCGCTGTGATCTTGTCGATATCCTTGCGCAGAACGGCGCAATCCGAACGCGAAGGAAGTGCACGAATCTGCCGTTCCATCTCGCTGGCATGGCTGCGCGCAATGACGATGTGGCTTTCCTCGTGACGGCGAATGTCCTGATAGAGCGTGTCCCAGATCAGCGCCAGTTCCGGCGTCGCCTTGCGGCGCTGCGCCCAGCGCGGCAACGAAACTTTCGCGTGAACATTGACATAAACGTCCTGCACCTTGCAGGATTTTCCCGGCGCGCGGCCATAACGGACCTTGGCGTCAAAGCGGATTTCCGCTGCACCCGGATGATGTTGTCCGGTTTTCTTCAGAAAGGGGCCGCTGCGGGACAGTGCCTTATCCAGTTCAGCTGCGGTCTTGCCATTGATGGTGTAATATTTGAATTCGCGGAAGATTGAGGCGGCGTCAGCCTGAGATGCAAAGATTGCCAGAGCTGCGCCAAAAGCCAGAATCCGCTTTTTGAAAATCATATCCTGGCACCTTTTTTCTAAACTCTGAATAAACTCAATTTTTGCCGTCGCAGCTTGGCATGCAAACGTCAAGAGAACTATAACGCATCTCGTTAAATGACATTCGGCCAGCTTGGTTGCATAGCGGGCCTTAATTAGCATCTATACAGGAATAACCGGAAATGGCGAAAATCTGGCATCTGGCTCACGGGCGCAGCCTTGAGTTCGGGGAAAAGTCCGTGATCATGGGCATTCTCAATGTCACGCCGGATTCCTTTTCCGACGGCGGGCATCATAGCGAGTTCGAAACAGCGCTCGCCGCTGCCGGAAAGATGCTTGAGGACGGCGCTACTATCATTGATGTTGGCGGGGAATCGACCCGTCCGGGCGCGGAAAGCGTCGATGCGATAACCGAACAGGGCCGTGTCGTGCCGGTCATCAAGGCGCTGACGGAACGTTTCGGCTGCATTATCTCGGTTGACACGTATCGGGCATCGACCGCCAGAGCGGCAGTTGAGGCCGGTGCTCATATCGTCAATGACATATGGGGCTTGCAGCGCGAACCGGCTATTGCCGAGGTTGCCCGCGAAACCGGAGCTGGGCTTGTTATCATGCATACGACCCGCGACCGGGAAACTGATCCCGATGTCATCGAAGATCGCGCCGTCTTCCTGAACAAGTCACTGGAGATTGCAGCAGCGGCAGATATTGATCGATCCCGCATTGTTCTCGACCCGGGTTTCGGCTTCGGCAAGACTGTCGAAGACGACGTGGTTTTGATGGCGCGGATGGAGGAGTTGCAGCGTTTTGGCTATCCGTGGCTGGTCGGCACCTCCCGCAAACGCTTTGTGGGCACGATCACAGGTGAGACCGACCCATTGAAGCGTGATATAGCTACATCTGCGACTTCGGTGGCATTGCGACTGGCAGGAGCCGACATCTTTCGCGTTCACAATGTCGCTTTTAATAGAGACGCTCTTGCAGTTGCGGATGCTATCCTGCAAGTGAAGCGCAGCGAAAACAGAAAGTGAAGCCGTGTACACGATCCGGATTATGAATTGCGCATTCTTTGCGCACCACGGCGTGTTCGATGAAGAACACAAACTCGGTCAGCGTTTTTATGTCGACGCTATTCTGGATGTCGATCCGGGCAATGCGCTGGAAAGCGACGATATTGAAGGCACCGTCCATTATGGGACGGCTTTCACGGTGATTGAGGAGATCATCACCGGTCGCCAGCGCTATCTGATCGAGACTCTGGCGCTTGATGTCGCCAAAGCTCTGAGCAAGCGGTTTCCGCAGGTCAAGCGTGCGGAAATTACCGTTCGCAAGCCCAATGCGCCGGTGCCGGGTGTTCTGGATCATGTCGAGGTTACGGTGGTTTATCCGCAGTGAGCGTAGACGCAGGACCTTATCGCGCCTGGCTTGGCCTTGGCGGGAATATTGACGACCCCGTCATTTCAATGGCCAGTGCGTTGCGTATGCTGGATGCGCGCGCTGATACAAACGTCGTGGCTGTTTCGTCCGTTTACCGCACCCCGCCATGGGGCAAGACAGATCAGGCTTGGTTTCACAACGCCTGCGCAGAGTTGGAAACCAGGCTCGAACCGCTTGAGCTTATTGCGACCTGTCTCGATGTCGAGCGCTCGCTGAAGCGTGTGCGGTTGGAGCGTTGGGGCCCGCGTATTATCGATATCGACATTCTTGCGATGAAAGACGCTGCCGGGCAGCCGATAACGATGGCGCTGCCGGAGCTTCAGCTCCCCCATCCGCGCATGCAGGAACGGGCTTTCGTGCTTGTGCCGCTCAACGATATAGCGCCGTCATTGGTGGTTGCCGGGCGTAGCGTTGCCGAATGGAAAGCGGATGTTCCATCATCCGAAATAGAAAAAGCCCGCACGGATGCGGGCTGGTGGAACCAATAAAGCTCAAGAAAGGTTCCGATCTTAACGGAATCGTCGGAACCGCTCTATCTAGTTGTTTTCACGCATTATCCTACGCAAAACCGCTTCGCACTTTTGCTGGAAATGCTCTAAGCAATCAGTTCTTGGCGATGCTGCCGACGGCGACATTATCAATGCGCTTGAGGCTCATGCCGATGACCGGAACGAGTTCCTTTTCGACACGCACCGACACGGTGACATTCATCGTGTTCTGATCCGAAACGCGAGCCAGCATGGCGCCGTTCAGCTGTTTGCGATTGAGGCCGAAAACCATCTTGTTGCCGCTGACAGAGCCCGACGTGACATCGAGGCCTTTGCCTTCGGACCCGTCATTGAACTTGCCGGAATAACCGGAGCCGACGCGCGTGACGGTTGCCTTCATGGGCTGCGAAAAGACGCCGACGCGGCAGCTGCCGTCCAGTGTCATGCCAACCGCATCGTCCGGTGTGGAACCAGCGAGATTGCAGACGAATTTGGTGCCCTTGTACTTGCCGGCAACGATTTCACCGGGACCGGACCACTGGCCTTCGATCGTCTGGAAAAACTGCTTGTCCTTGTCTGCGGCCAGAACCGGCGCAGCGGAAAGCGAGACGGGCAGCAGCGTCAGGCAGGCAGCGATGCAATTCTTCATAGTCGGCTCTGTCCCGGAATTTGCGACCTCAACTGGACGCCATTCCTAATCGTTGTTGGTCAGCATGTCACGACCGAATGTCGTGTCATACGCTGCAAAAAGCCGGAATGACCGGCAATGTCAGAAACAATCGGACTGAATGGGCACATCAAAACAGGATTATGCCAAACGACCAGATCACTCGATTCTGACGCAGGATTTCTATCTGCTAATAATCGTCTTGAATGGTTAACGCTTGGTTTTCATCGGGCTGAAAGTCAGACTGTTTTCCCCGAAAACTCACGGCTGTGTTTTACCCGTCGAAGCCTTTCCGGACTTCGATGCGGCCGTTCTATCGGCATTAACGCGGGCCAGATCACCAATGAAATCGCTGACGCCGGGGCGTCTTTCTGCATTGAACGGGAAGGGGCGCACGACGTCCATCGCCGCTATGCCGATCCGCGCAGTCATGAGGCCGTTAACCACGCCTTCGCCGAGTTTGGCCGACAGCCGCGATGCCAGACCCTGACCGACCAGCTGCTGGATCACGCTGTCGCCCATGGCGAGTGTTCCGGTGACGGCCAGATGGGCGAGAACGCGCCGTGCAAGCTTGATGAAGCCCAGTGTGCCGGGTCTGCCGCCGTAAAGCTGCGAAAGCCTGCGAATGAGCCGCGCCGACTCAAAAATCACATAGCCAATATCAACCAGCGCTCGCGGGCTGATCGCTGTGACGATCGATACACGCTTCGATGCATTGAGAATGAGCGCGCGCGCTTCGCGGTCGAGCGGGCGCAAAATTTCGGTTTCCGCAAGCCGGATCAGATCGCGCCCATCGATAATGTCGTCGGTCAAACCGTCGAGAAGCTGACGTCCACGCGCCGTTTCCGGCAAATTGGCCGCAATGGCGCGCAAGTCATCAACCGCTTTGCGGGCGGCAGCCATATCGTCACGCTCGGCGGCGTCCGCTGCGTCCTTGCGCAGATGCTGCACAGAGGCGAGCCGTCGCAGGGCCAGCAATTCCCTGGTTATGATGGCGATGAATGCGGCGAGGGCTACAAGCGCCACTGCCAGTGCGGTCCAGCCAAGCCAGTCGGCACGGGCAAAAAGCGCCTGAATAAGGTCTTCTGTCCAGATGCCGACGGCGAAGGAAACCAAAATGCCTAATGCGCCGGTCAGGATTTTTCCAAGCGACCATCCGCCGAACCAGCCTTTGCGTTTCGGCGCCTCGAAAGCTGGATCAAGGATTGCGAGTTCGGCGGCTTCTTCGTCGCTGAGTTCGAAAATATCGGGCTCAACGACGATCTGCTCCAGATCTTTTACGGCACGAGGACGGCGTGGCGTCTCATCAGGGGCTTCCGGGAGAGGCTTTGCGCGGGGCGGAGTATCAACCTTGAAGGAAGTCGGTTTGCGCGGTGTATCATCGCTCATGCCAGACGATCTCCGATCAGGAACTGAAGGGCGCGGTCCAGCCTTATGTGCGGGAGCGACAGCGTCACACCCTCGGCAGTGCGTTCAAGGCGTGGAGGGCGGAACCGGACGAAGCGAATGGCAGGGTCTTCCGGCGTGGAAAACTGTTCAAAAATTACATTAGGGTTCTTTGGCAAGTCACCGGGAAATATAGCTGTTTCCGTTCCACCATCAAATATCTCACCATCGATACGCTCGCCCTTGAGCGGTGTGCCGACGATGACGGGGAGAACCTCTTTTCCTTGCGTGACGGTCGCTTCGCGGGTTGCCCGGACTGCCGCCATGGCCAGAACATCAATGTCTGCGCCTGAAAAATTGGCGCGCTCGATGGCGCGTTCCACAAGACGACGCACAATGGCCTGCAAGCGGTCATGGCTTTCATGATGCAGATGGTCGGCCTTGGTTGCGGCCACCAAAATACGCCCGATGCGGCGCTGGATAAGGCCAGTCAGGAGATTGGCACGTCCGGGCCGGAAACAGGACAGAATGTCGGTTAACGCACGTTCGAGGTCCGCCACCACAGCGCCGCCAGCGTTCATGGCCTGCATGGCGTCGATCAGCACGATCTGGCGGTCCAGTCGCGCAATGTGTTCGCGGAAGAACGGTTTCACGACATAGGTCTTATAGGCCTCGTAACGCCGTTCCATCATGGCAGCGAGCGATCCGGCCTTAATGTCGTTCTGTGAGAGATTGGGCAGTGGAGCAAAGGTCAGGGCAGGCGAGCCGTCGAGATCACCCGGCATCAGGAACCGACCGGGCGGCAAAGTGGAAAGCGCACGCTCGTCGGCTTTGCCAGCACGCAGATAGGCGGTGAAGCTCTTGACCAGCCGCTGCGCCGTCAATTCGTCGGCCTTTTCGGTCGGATCGACCGAGGCAGCTTCCACCAGCCAAGGCTGCGCCAGATCGATATGGGTCGGTTCGTTGGCAAGCGCGAAGGAATCTGCACTAAATTCGGCATAGCTTTTGCCGAGCAACGGCAGATCAAGCAGCCATTCACCGGGATAATCGACAATATCAACCGAAAGCCGCCCGGGAGACAGCCAGCGTCCCCATGCAGAAGCCGTTTCATATTCAATAGTCAGGCGTAGCTGCGAAATGGCGCGTGTGGAATCCGGCCAGATGCGCTCATCGATAAGCGCCGATAGATGTTCTTCATATTGAAAGCGCGGAACGGCGTCGTCTGGCTGCGGCTCGAGAAGCGCGCGGGAAATCCGGCCTGACTTATAAGCTTCGAACATCGGCAGCCTGCCGCCATGAACGAGATTATGCACCAGTGCCGTGATGAAAACCGTTTTACCTGCGCGGGACAGGCCTGTCACACCTAGGCGTAGCGAAGGAGAAAGAAGCCCGGTCGCACGTTCCGTCAATGTGTCCAGTGCGATTTTGGCTTCATCGCCGATACTGGTAAGCTTTGCCAATGATGTCCTCGCAGGGTGAATCCCAATTCACGCTATAAATAAGATGACGGGCCCATTTCGCAAGAAGAGGCCCCGTCCGCATCATCTTTCAAGCTTACGGCTGCGGAAAACTTTCAAGAAATCCGTGTTCACTGCTGAGATCGCTCAGCTTTCCAGAAAAGGATATGGTGGCGAGAGCGGCTGTCGGAAAACCGGCATGCAGCCGGTCGAGACTGTCTGGATCACCTTTTTCGCATAGTGCAAGCGCCAGATCTTCCATGCTTGGATTGTGCCCGACCAGCATCAGCGTCTCGACATCGCCATGCGTGCGGATGGATCGAAGATATTCTGCTGCGCCGCCGCTGTAGATTTCGTCGTCGATGACAGTTTCCACCTCGACGCTCAGCCTTTCCAGCAGGCCGAAGGCGGTTTCCCGCGTACGGGAGGAGCCGGACAACACAACGCGGTCGGGCAGGAGGCCTGTTGCGCGCATCGCCGCGGCAAGTCGATCAAGCGCAGCGTGACCTTCCGCATCCAGCGGTCGGTCGTAGTCTTTCATCCCGGGCTTTGCCCAAACGGCTTTGGCATGTCGTAGGAGAAGCAATCGACTCATCTGTACCGTCCCGAACCTGATTACACAGATGTTTTGCCATGAATTTTGCTAAAATGCGCGGTGGTTGCGCTGTTGGTTGTGATTTTCCACCATTGCCTGACGTTATTCACAGCGGATTTATGCCAATTTATTGGGCAGAATAGAGCAACGAAATCTGAATTAGTGAATTGATGTTTCCCATTGCAATCTAAATTTAATCGTCGATGTCATCCTCCAGACATAATGGGCGGAGTATCTGTTGCGCGCGTCTTTTGCACAATTTTTTTGCAAATACACACAAAATTGATGCACTAAAAAGTAGTGGGATACGTTTCTTTGATGTTGTGTCGACTGGACGATGGACTTATATAACCGCACGCGTCTCCTAGATGTGGGGTGATTCAGAATGAGTGAATTAATCGACCTTGACTATAGGCCCACTGAAGACGAACCGTTCATGAATGAACGGCAGAAGTCTTATTTCCGCGCGAAGTTGATCGCGTGGAGGAATGATATTCTGCGCGAAGCGCGTGAAACGCTTGAAGCGCTACAGCAGGAAAATGCAAACCATCCCGACCTGGCGGATAGGGCATCCTCCGAAACGGACCGGGCAATTGAGCTTAGGGCTCGCGACAGACAGCGGAAGCTGATTTCCAAGATTGATGCGGCTCTGAGCCGGATTGACGAAGGCACTTATGGTTTCTGTGAAGAAACCGGCGAGCCAATCAGCCTGAAGCGTCTGGATGCACGCCCAATCGCGACGTTGTCTATTGAGGCGCAGGAACGTCATGAGCGTCGTGAAAAAGTTTATCGCGACGACTAAAACATAACGTTGGTTTGAGAAATTTCGAAGGCTGCGGGCGACCGCAGCCTTTTGTTTTTGCATATGCATCAAAAGTCATGACCTCCACCAGAGGTGGAGGTTTGGAACGCTACGCTTGAACCACTAGAAGTGGTTTTGTTATGTGCTAGTAAGAGCCCTTAAAAAGGTCGGCATGGTCTGAAACCTTGTCGGCCTTTTCCTGATTGCGGATATAACGTCTAACGACCTGTTCATCGTAACCGATGGTCGAAACGAAGTATCCTCGCGCCCAAAAGTGATAACCGCGATATTTGCGCTTCTTTGCATATTTATTGGCAACATAAAGCGCCGTCTTGCCCTTCAGAAACCCGACAATGTGCGCCACCGAATATTTCGGTGGGATCGATATCAGCATATGCACGTGGTCCGGCATCAGGTGTCCTTCTTCTATCCGGCACCCTTTTTGCAAGCTCAATCGAATAAACAAATCCCGTAGCTCAAGGCGAAGGTCGCCATAAAGCCGCTTCGTGCGGTATTTGCTGCCAAAAACCACATGATATTGGCAGACCCACGTCGCATGTGTAAGATGGTTATCGTCCATTATAACCTCCGGTTTCGATCACTTCGTGATCCAAGCCGGAGGTTTCTTTCATACTGCGTGAAACTCTTCCAATCCTCCGCCAGAGGCGAAGGTTTTCTTCTCATGAAATGAAAACGCCAGCGGCATAAACCGCTGGCGCTTCAATCTTAGAGCATTTCCAGCAAAAGTGCGAAGCGCCTACGCGGGGAACTCAGTCCACTGGACTGAGTTCTGGTCCCGCTTCGATGCGTAGGATAATGCGTCAAAACAAATAGATTGAGCGGTTCCACGATTCCGTTTTAACCGGAACCGCTCTAAAACAACAGTTCGCTTATGGGCGGGTTTCGTTCTTTGTCAGTTCACCGAGAAGCTTTTCCATCTCGTCTTCAATATCGTCTGATGGTGTATCGTCGGTCGCTGAGATATCGAGTGAGCTTAGCAGTTCATCCTCGAAGAAGTCAGCCGTCAGATCCGGTTCCGCAGTAGGTGCTTCTTCCTTGGCCGGTACTGCTTCCGTTTCGAGGTCAGCCATGATCGCGTCGTGCAAGGCGCCGCCCAGTCCTTCCAGTCCGTCATCTTCCGTTGCCGGAGCCGATTGCGTCGACGCGGCAACTGTCACTTCCGGCTCGACGCGCTTAGGTTCTGCTACGCTGGTGAAATCCGGCGTTACGGTGGACGAAACGGATGGGCTGGTCACATCGAGTGGCGGCGTAGGTGCAGTTGTTGGAGCGGCAACCGGTTCACGCTCTGGAACGATGCTGCCAAGGTTTGCGGAAGCGACGGTTGCAGCAGCAGCGCCAGCCGCCACGGTAGCCGTAGTCGCCAGATTTGAGGTGGAGCTGACCACGCCGCGCGATACCTGGCTGAGCGGATAGGCAGGATGGGCGCGTGCAGGCGGCTGCGAAGGCTGCGGCGGCTGAGCCGGAAGTACGGTGCGCGGCTGCGGCGGATAATTCGGAGCGGGTCTTGGTTGTGGACGGTTTTGGGGCGCTGCCTGTACGGGTGGTGCGACCGGAGGGCGGGCAGGTGCCTGCGGGGCCGCGGGAGCAACAGTCGGTGCCACCGGCGGGCGTGGCGGCACACGCGGTGCAACAACCTGCGGGGCTTCCTGCCGGACCGGTTCTTCCTTTGGCGGTTCCGGCTTGCGATAGACCGGCGTCTCGATAGCCGAGCTGAGCTGGATCGCTTCATCCTTTTCCGGCGCTGATTCTGGCACGGAGTTTTGTGATGACAGAGCAGGGCGCTCGCTTACATCGCTGGCAATCGTCGCCTCGTGCTGGCGAAAGCGCTCGATATGTTCCGGCTCGATGCGCGAAGTCTGCACGCGGGCATGCGCACGTGATTCCATGACGATATTCTGTTCGACCACCACATCGGTCGGGCCGCCGATGAGCAGCAGATGCTCGACATCATCGCGACGAATGAGAACCAGCTTGCGGCGGCTATCGACCGCTGCGGCATCCATAACGGAGAGGCGTGGCTGGCGCGACCGGCTGTTCGATGTGAAGCTGCCCCCGCTGAAACGGCGGATAATACTCAAGACAACGAAAATTCCGCCGAGAATGATCGCAAATATAAGCACAAAGCCGACAATATTAGCCGCGCTTTCTCCAACGATGCCGCTGAGCCATTCCTTCATGCGGATACCCTCTTAAATTCTATATTCGAAAAACGATGATGAAACGGAGATTGCGCATCCCCCGACATTCCGCATCATCGCGTAACTTGCATTTTCAGGACAGTAGTTGAATTTGCAAGCGTTGGGAATGTTCTATCAAATTGTGGGCGAAATGCGGGAAATCTATGAACGCCCATCAAAACAGTGAAAAACGACCCGGTTTACACCGTTTCCGTGTAGCAACGCTTGTGCTGCTCGCCGATTAACGCATTCTGCGAATCGGATATACCCAGATGCATGGCGTTTCGCCCCGCTGCGCGATCGTTTATGGAGAACGCGCAAGGAAATGGGTGGCGACAGGATCGGGTTGCTTAATGAGTGAAAAGACGTCTTGGCTGATTGAAACAATGCGCGGCACAATCGCTGCCTGCGGAGAACAGTCATGCAGCATGGAAGGTCGGTGGGCTTGATGTCTCGACAGACGGACAACGCATATCCGAAACCGCTCGTCACACCGAAGCGCAATTCCAGCGGCGCGCTGCGTCTGCTGATCGTCGGCCTTCTGCTGACCGGGCTGGCGGTTGTCTATTTCCTGTTTCGCGACCGGATCGGCGATGGCTTCGCGCTTATCCTGATGGGCATCCTGTCTATGGTCGGCGTCTTCTATCTTCTGGGTGCCACCACAGGTCTGATCCAGTTCAGCCAGCGTAAAGGCGGGCAGGATCTGGCACATTCCTTCATGGATTCGCAGCCGGAAGGCACGGTCATTTCCGATTCTCGCGGGCAGATCGTCTATGCCAATCAGGCCTATGCCAATATGACTGGTGTTGCGAACGCCGATGGCATCCGCTCGCTCGACAATGTGCTGACGGCTGAACCAGCAGCTTCCGACGCAATCTACCGTCTTACAAATGCGGTGCGCGACGGTCTTTCCGGGCAGGAAGAAGTGCGGCTGTCTGGCGGGCTTTCCCGCGAGGCGCATGGCTCTTTGGCGCCGGTCTGGTATCGGATCAAGGCGCGCCCTATTGAGGCAGGGCAGGACTACAAAGGCCCGCTCGCTGCCTGGCAGATTGCCGATATTTCCGAGGAACGCGCCGAACAGGAACGTTTCTTTCAGGAGCTTCAGGAAGCGATCAATCATCTTGATCACGCACCGGCGGGCTTCTTCTCTGCCGATCCATCGGGTCGTATCATCTATCTCAACGCCACTTTGGCGGAATGGCTGGGCGTCGATCTGACCGCCTTCACGCCGGGTTCGCTGACGCTCAACGAAATCGTTGCGGGCAGCGGCATGGCGCTCATCAAGGCCGTCAAGGCTGAACCCGGCACCAGCCGCAATACGGTGATCGATCTCGATCTCATCAAGCGCAATGGTCAGAGCCTGGCCGTACGCTTTTATCATCGTGTGCAGGCGGCCCGTGACGGCACGCGCGGAACGAGCCGTACTATCGTGCTGGATCGCGCAGAGGGTGATGATTCCTCGGCAGCGCTGCGTTCGGCGGAAGTGCGGTTCACGCGCTTCTTCAATTCAGCGCCGATGGCCATTGCCGCCGTCGATGCACAGGGCCACACGCTGCGCACGAATGCGCGCTTCCTCGATATTTTCTCGTCCGTTGTGGATCGCGATTCCGTCGATCGCCGTGTGAAGCTCGAAAATGTCGTTCATGAGCGTGACCGTGAAGTGTTCACCAAGGCGCTTGCCGCGGCATTTGCCGGGCAGGCCAGCATTTCGCCGGTCGACACGGTGCTTCCGGGTAATGAGGAACGGCATATTCGTTTCTATATGAGCCCGGTTAGCGATATGGGCGGGGAATCGTCGGAAGAGGCGGCAATCATTTCCGCCGTTGAAACCACCGAGCAGAAAGCGCTCGAAAACCAGATGGCGCAGAGCCAGAAGATGCAGGCTGTCGGCCAGCTTGCCGGTGGTATTGCCCACGACTTCAACAACGTTCTGACGGCGATCATCATGTCGTCGGACCTGTTGTTGACCAATCATCGCGCATCCGATCCGTCATTCCCGGACATTATGAACATTAAGCAGAACGCAAACCGCGCGGCGTCGCTTGTGCGCCAGTTGCTCGCGTTCTCGCGCCGCCAGACGCTGCGTCCGGAAGTGCTGGACCTGACCGACGTTCTCGCCGATCTGCGCATGCTGCTTGCACGTCTTGTCGGCAAGGATATCGAACTCAAGATCGATCATGGCCGCGATCTGTGGCCGGTCAAAGCTGATCTGGGCCAGTTCGAGCAGGTTGCCGTCAATCTGGCGGTGAATGCACGCGATGCAATGCCCGAGGGCGGTGCAATCACGCTGCGGACCCGCAACGTGCCTGTCCATGAAGCGGCAAAGCTCAACTATCGCGATCTTCCGGAAGCCGATTATGTCGTCTTCGAGGTGGAAGATACCGGCACCGGCATTCCAGCCGATGTGCTTGAGAAGATTTTTGAGCCGTTCTTCACTACCAAGGAAGTGGGCAAGGGCACGGGTCTCGGCCTGTCGATGGTCTACGGCATCATCAAGCAGACCGGCGGCTTCATCTATTGCGATTCCGAAGTCGGCAAGGGAACGACCTTCAAGATCTTCCTGCCACGCCTCATCGTGGAAAAGAGCGCTGAGGATGTGCCTGTCGCGGTCAAGGAAAAGAAGGTCGAAAAGGCGACCGACCTTTCCGGTTCCGCTACGGTTCTGCTCGTGGAAGACGAGGATGCCGTGCGTATGGGCGGCGTGCGCGCGCTCCAGTCACGCGGCTATACGGTGCATGAAGCGGCTTCTGGTGTCGAAGCTCTGGAAATCATGGAAGAGCTTGGCGGCGAAGTGGATATCGTTGTGTCCGACGTGGTCATGCCAGAAATGGACGGTCCGACGCTGTTGCGTGAACTGCGCAAGACTTATCCGGATATCAAATTCGTGTTTGTATCCGGTTATGCAGAAGACGCCTTCGCGCGCAACCTGCCTGCCGATGCAAAGTTCGGTTTCCTACCAAAGCCGTTCTCGCTCAAGCAGTTGGCGACCACCGTTAAGGAAATGCTGGAGAAGCAGGACTGATGGATTTGACGTCCACTTCCCGGCAAGACAGTCATGCGTAGTGGTCGCATAGCGGTTTTCGGCGGCGGTCCATCCGGTCTGATCGCAGCCGAAAAACTGTCGGCGCTCGGATATGGCGTGACTGTTTACGAGCAGATGCCGACGGTCGGACGCAAATTCCTGCTGGCTGGAAAATCCGGTCTCAACATCACCCATGCGGAAGATTTCTCCGTCTTTACGACCCGGTTTGGCGCAGCCAATGCCCGGCTTCTGCCAATGCTGCAAAAGTTTGGGCCTCAAGATCTGCGGAATTGGGCTGACGCGCTTGGTGCTGAAACCTTCGTCGGATCGTCGGATCGCGTGTTTCCCAAGGTGATGAAAGCCTCGCCGCTTCTGCGCGCGTGGGGGCGTCGTCTGGAAACGCAGGGCGTGCGCGTGCTGACGCGTCATCGCTGGGTCGGCTTTGATGGCGATATGCCGATTGTGGAAACGGCCAATGGCCGTGAAACAGTCGAATGCGATGCTGCGCTGTTTGCCTTTGGCGGCGCAAGCTGGCCTAAACTCGGTTCGAACGGTGCCTGGGTGTCGCCTTTTACGGAGAAGGGCATCACGATTGCTCCGTTGCGCTCTGCAAATTGCGGCTTCGATGTTAACTGGAGCGAGTATCTGGCGAGCCGTTTTGCAGGCGAACCAGTCAAATCCGTTACCATCACGAGCACGGCTGGAACGACACAGGGCGAATTCGTTGCCACCAAGACGGGCGTCGAAGGCAGCCTTGTCTACGCCCACGCAGCGGCGTTGCGCGACGCGCTGGCGGCAGACGGGCAGGCCGATCTGGTGCTTGATCTTGCACCGGGGCGCAGTGTCGAGCGTTTGAAAGCTGATCTGGCCCGGCAGGACAGCAAGCTCAGTTTCGGCAACCTACTACGCAAGGGGGCTGGCCTGACCGGTGTGAAGGCAGCGCTTGTCGCGGAATATCTGCGGGATAAAAACCCTGACAAACTGGCTCATGCCATCAAGGCGCTTCACGTTCCGCTGTTGCGCACCCGTCCGATAGAGGAAGTTATCTCTTCGGCAGGCGGTATCGTCTGGGACGAGATCGACCAGAATCAGATGCTGCGAAAATTTCCCGGCATCTTTGTTGCGGGTGAAATGGTCGATTGGGAAGCGCCGACCGGCGGTTATCTCCTGACGGCATGTTTCGCAATGGGCATAGCCGCAGCCAAAGGTATTGACGGCTGGCTACAAGCATCCCAAGTGGATTTGAAAGCTGATTGAGAAATGGCGCACCCGACAGGATTCGAACCTGTGACCTCTGCCTTCGGAGGGCAGCACTCTATCCAGCTGAGCTACGGGTGCACACTGGACGGCTGAAAGCCTGATCTGCCGCGTTTCTAGCTGAACCAAGCAATCGCATCAATGACTTATTTTCATAAACCAGACTAAATCTGACGCGGGCTGCATGAATGAGTAACGCGGGGTGAAACTCCTGGCCGAAAGGTCAGCCAGGAGCCTGTTTGTTGAAGTGGTTATGCAGGGCGCTTTGCGAGTTCGTTTCCGCCATTCCATGCACGCAGTCCGACCAAAACGACGATGGCGAGGGCGCAAAGAAGAGCCAGAACATAGAACCCGGCATCGTGATTGCCGACGGCAACATCGGCCCAGTTCTTGATCTGCGGCGCGAAGAATGCGCCCAGATTGCCGATGGATACGATGAAGGCAATACCGCTTGCCGCGCCAACGCCACCGAGATAGCGCGTCGGCAGGCTCCAGAAAACGGGCTGTGATGCCGTAAGCCCCGGCACCGCAATACATGCCGCAATCAGCATGATCCACGCGTTTCCAGTCAGGCCGATCATGCCCAAAGCGATGGTGCCCGCGGTAACCATCAGGGCGCAGATAAGCCGGTGTTTGCCGGTATTGTCCGCAAGCACTGTGAAATAGCGGGTTGCAATCACCGAACACAGCCACGGCAGGCTCAACAGCGTGCCGATGAAGAGGTTCATCTCGCCACCCGATGCCGCATCGGCGAATCGCGACGGGAAGTAGAATGTCAGCGGCGCGGTGCCGATCTGCAGGAAAAAGTAGATCGCGATAAACGCCCACACTCTGGCGTCTTTCAGAACAGAAAGCGCCGAATGTTTGTGGGTGTTTTCCTTGGCGGCTTCTTCTGCCTTCACGACAGTGGTCAGCGCGTCTCTTTCTTCTGGTGTGAGCCAGCTTGCCTTTTCAGGCCGGTCGGTCAGATAGAAGAGTGCGATGATGCCCATAAGCGAGGCGCCAAGACCTTCGACAAGGAACATCCATTGCCAGTTGGTCAGTCCGAAAACGCCGTGATGTGTGAGCAGCCAGCCGGACAGGGGGCTGCCCAGCACCAGAGCAAGCGGTACGCCCAGATAGAACAGGCCCGTCGCCTTTGCGCGTTCCTTCGCTGGAAACCAGTAGGTTAGATAGAGCAGCACACCGGGATAAAAACCGGCTTCGCAAACGCCCAGCAGAAAACGCAGCGTGTAGAACACGGTTTCCGTATGGGCGAACATCATCGCTGCGGATACGAGGCCCCAGCTGATCATGATACGGCTAAGCCAGAGCCGCGCTCCGACTTTGTGCAGGATAATATTGCTCGGCACTTCAAACAGAGCGTAACCGATGAAGAATATACCCGCTCCGAAAGCATAGGCGGCATCGCTCAAACCCGTATCGAGTTGGAATTCCTTCTTGGCAAAGCCGATATTCGCGCGATCCAGAAAGGCCATGATCAGCATCAGCGCCAGAAATGGCAGCAATCGCCGGGTGGCCTTTCGAACAGCAGTATCAATATGTGCAGCACTCATCCCGATGTGTCTCCTCCTCATCACCTCAAGAATGCGCGCAAGCTAATGTAAACCCGTATATGGATAAAGGCTGCAAATATGAATACGTAGAGACGTGGGTGAGGTTATAGCGCCGAAATCTTTGCTGTAGGGCTGCTGCCGAGGGTTCAGAGTATGAAATATTTTATATGCAAATCTATGCCACCTCTAATGAATTAAATGGAAATATAAACAAATATTACAGTGCGTATTATTACGTTGATTTTTCGAGTCGACGATTCGCGAAAATCACCTTGCTGGGCATCAAAATCGCCATTGAAAGTGTCAATCACATTAGATTTTTTTCGGCCGGATTGATCGGTTTTAAAGTTTTCAAAATTCAATTTTCTTGTCCAAAAAAGTACAAAACGCGCCGTTTTAAAGAAAAATTGGACGTGGAGACAAGTTTCAGGATTCTACGCTAACGACAGAGCCAACCGGCGCGGTTATCGTCAATCATCCAATAAAGAACATCCAAAACCAATGATTATGGTGTCCACATCTCTGTGGCTGCTGGGGTGTCTCTTTGCGTTTGAAGAATTGACATAAACCGGATGAGTATCGCGGGAGGTTTTTGTGAGCATCATCTTCAAATCTTCGAGTATATCCGCTGAACGCATGTCAACGCGTCGTATTCTCGTTGCTGGCGGAGCAGGGTTCCTAGGTTCGCATCTTTGCGAACGGCTCCTGCGCGAAGGTAATTTCGTTATCTGTGTCGATAATTTTTCCACGGGGCGTATCGAAAACCTGCGCAATCTGCTGCGCTACGACACGTTCAGCTTCGTTCGCCATGACATTGTGCATCCGCTCGATCTGCCGGTTGATGAAATCTACAATCTGGCATGCCCGGCTTCGCCGCCGCATTACCAGGCCGATCCGGTTCACACGATGAAGACGAGCGTTATCGGCTCGCTTAATCTGCTCGAACTTGCTGCTCATTATCAGGCCCGGATTTTTCAGGCTTCAACATCTGAAGTCTATGGCGATCCGCAGGTGCATCCGCAGCCGGAATCCTATTGGGGCAATGTCAATTCGTTCGGCCCGCGCTCTTGCTACGACGAAGGCAAGCGGTCGGCTGAAACGCTGTTTTATGATTTCCATAAGCAATACGGCGTCGATATTCGCATCGTGCGTATCTTCAACACCTATGGTCCGCGCATGCGCCCCGATGATGGCCGCGTCGTATCCAACTTCATCGTGCAGGCTCTCAAGGGCGACGATATCACCATCTATGGCGATGGCTCCCAAACGCGCTCCTTCTGCTATGTCGATGATCTTATTGAAGGTTTCTGCCGCCTGATGGGCAGCCAGCCTGCCATCCACACGCCGGTCAATCTCGGCAATCCCGGTGAGTTCACAGTGCGTGAACTGGCTGAACAGATCATCGCTCTGACCGGTTCGTCATCGCGAATTGTGCAACGCCCGTTGCCAACCGATGACCCGCGCCAGCGTCGCCCGGACATCACGGTTGCCAAGCGCGAGCTTGGCTGGGAACCGGCGATTGCCCTGACAGAAGGTCTGAAGTCGACGATCTCCTACTTTGAGCGCCAGCTGGTCCGACCTTCGGGAGAGCTTGTTGAGGTGGCATGATGACCCAGCAAAACGTACTCGTTGCCGGCGGTGCTGGCTTTATCGGTAGCCATACGGCCAAGCTTTTGGCCGGGCACGGTTTTTCACCGGTCGTCTATGACAATCTGTCGACCGGTCATAAGGCTTCGGTACGTTGGGGTGAATTCGTCGAAGGCGATATTCTCTCGCAGGACAAGCTCATCGCAGCGATTGAGACCTATGATCCTGTTGCAGTCATCCACTTTGCGGCTTCGGCCTATGTGGGAGAATCCGTCACGGACCCGGCCAAGTATTACCGGAACAATGTCTGCGGCACGCAATCGCTTCTGGAAGCGTGCCGTTTGACGGGCGGTCGTCCGGTCATCTTCTCGTCCAGCTGCGCTACCTATGGTGTTCCCGATCGCTTGCCGATCCGGGAAGGCGAGGTGCAGCGGCCAATCAATCCTTATGGGCGGACCAAGCTGATCGCTGAGCATATGCTTGCCGATTATTCGACAGCCTACGGAATGCATTATGCGGCGCTGCGTTATTTCAACGCTTGCGGCGCCGATATCGACGGGGAACTGGGCGAAAAGCACGATCCTGAAACCCATCTTATTCCGCGCGCCATGCTGGCTGCAGCTGGAAGCGCCGATGTGCTTGAAGTTTTCGGTGATGATTACGACACGCCGGACGGCACCTGCATTCGCGACTATATCCATGTTGTCGATCTGGCGCGGGCTCACGTGCTGGCGGTCGAACATCTGGTCAATGGCGGCGGTAATCTCGTTCTCAATCTTGGAACCGGACGCGGCACGTCGATCAAGGAAATCGTCGATGCCATCGGTCGTGTTACGGGACGTCAGGTGCCGGTCGAAATGCGCGCGCGTCGGGCAGGCGATCCGCCAGCACTTTACGCCGATCCGGCGGAAGCAGCAGTAAAGCTTGGCTTCACAACGCTCCACTCCGATCTCGACACGATTATTCGTACTGCTGCTCCATTCTTCGGTCTGGAGGCGCGATCATGAAGACGCCCCGGATTCCTCTGGTTGCGGACAACAAGGAACCATTGCTGACGCCCATTTTCACCGGCCGCAAGCGGGTTGAATATATTGTCGGCATCATTCTCTGGGCCATGGCCATCGCCTATTTCTGGCAGTGGTGGCTGATCAGCGCCGAACACATCCATCCGGTTGGTTCCGTTCTGGTGACAGCGCTTTTGGCCTGGATAACCATCCTGCCGCTCTATTTTATCCTGATTTTCTTCCATGCTGCGCGCCCGTCCGGCCCGCTGCGGCTGCCGGAAGGAAGCCGTGTGGCCATGGTGGTCACCAAGGCACCGTCCGAACCGTTTGAAGTGGTGTCGGAAACACTGCTTGCCATGCTGGCTCAGAATGTCCCGCATGACACCTGGCTTGCCGATGAAGATCCATCGCCATCAACGCTGGCCTGGTGCCGTGAGCATGGTGTGTTTGTTTCGACGCGCAAGGGACGTGCGGATTATCACCGGCAAACCTGGCCACGCCGTACGCGGTGCAAGGAAGGCAATCTGGCGTTCTTCTATGATCATTACGGCTATGAACGCTATGACTTCGTATCGCAGCTCGATGCGGACCATGTGCCAGAACCGGATTATCTCTACAACATTCTGCGTCCATTCGCAGACCCGGCAATCGGCTATGTTTCCGCGCCAAGCATCTGTGATCGCAATGCACATGAAAGCTGGTCGGCACGCGGACGTCTCTATGTTGAGGCGAGCATGCATGGCTCGTTGCAGGCGGGTTACAATGGCGGCTTTGCGCCTGTGTGTATCGGTTCACATTATGCAGTGCGTACAGCGGCTCTGAAGGAAATCGGCGGTCTCGGACCCGAGCTTGCTGAAGACCATTCGACGACGCTGTTCATGAATGCTCATGGCTGGCGCGGTGTTCATGCGCTGGACGCTATCGCCCATGGCGACGGCCCACGAACCTTCGGTGACCTTGTAACGCAGGAGTTCCAGTGGTCGCGCAGTCTGGTCATGCTGCTGCTGCAATACACGCCAAAGCTGATCGGTCGCTTGCCGCTGCGCTTGAAGTTCCAGTTCCTCTTTTCGCAGCTCTGGTATCCGCTCTATGCATTCTTTCTGCTGCTGGGTTTCCTGTTGCCGATCATCATTCTCGTCACTGGCGACAACTTTGTCAGCGTGACCTATCCGGATTTCCTGACCCATTTTCTGCCGCAGTCGATCATGATGCTGCTGCTGGCGCTCTGGTGGCGGTCGAGCAAGACGTTCCGTCCGGTCGACGCCAAGGTTTTCAGCTGGGAAGCAACATTGTTTCTGCTCGCACGGTGGCCTTGGGCCATGGCGGGAACGCTGGCGGCAATTCGCGACTGGATGACCGGTTCGTTCGTTGATTTCCGTGTCACGCCCAAGGGCGCTTCGGAAGTCGATCCGGTTCCGTTTCGCCTGCTTGCGCCTTATGCCCTGATCGCGCTGTTTTCCATCCTGCCAGTTTTGCTGGTGCAGGACACAGCCCAGATCCGCGGCTTCTACGTATTCTCGACCATCAATACATGCGCCTATCTACTGTTGATGCTGGTCATCATCGTGCAGCACGCCCGCGAAAACAAAGTGCGTGCGAAGAGCGGTTTCTACCGTTCTGCTTTGGCCAGCAGCTTCATGGTTCTCGTGGCCGTGACCGGTATCACCACTGCCGAACGCGGACGCGATGGCATTGAAGCGCTGGCCTGGGGCACGAAGAGTTTCACACTGTTTGAAGACCGGTTCTCCGTAGCGGGAGCAGGCGTCGGCGGGCGCGACATTCACAGAACAATATTCAACCCACGTTGGCGCGAGTCAGTGTCCGATGGGTCGAACAACGAAAACAACTAGCGGAGAGGCGGGACTTGTTATGAAGATCGCTGTCATTGGAACGGGTTATGTCGGTTTGGTCAGCGGCACCTGCTTCGCCGCCTGGGGACATGAGGTTGTCTGCGTGGACAAGGACGCGCAGAAGATTTCCGGACTGGAACGCGGCGTTGTGCCCATTTACGAACCGGGGCTTGATGAACTGGTCGAGCGCAACTTCGCCTTTGGCCGTCTCAGCTTCACCTGCAATCTTGCGGAAGCCGTCAAGGGTGCGCAGCTCGTGCTCATCGCGGTCGGTACGCCAGCACGTGCCGGACATGGCGATGCCGACCTGTCGTTCGTCTATATGGCAGCACGTGAACTCGCGCCGTTGATCGATGACAATGTGGTTGTTGTCGTGAAGTCAACCGTTCCGGTGGGCACCGGCGATGTGGTGCAGAAGATCATCGGTTCGGTGCGCAAGCCGGGAACCTTCTCGGTTGCCTCTAATCCCGAATTCCTGCGGGAAGGCGTTGCCATTCGCGACTTTCTGGAACCGGACCGCGTGGTAATCGGCGTCGAAGACGAGCGGGCGCGCAAGCTTCTCGTCGAGCTTTACAGCGCTGCGCTTGAAGCAAACCAGACGCCCATCGTAGTGACACAACGCCGTACATCCGAACTGATCAAATATGCGGCGAATGCGTTCCTCGCCACCAAGATCACCTTCATCAACGAACTCGCCGATCTCTGCGAGGAAGTGGGCAGCGACGTTACCGATCTGGCTTTGGGCATGGGGCTGGACAAGCGGATCGGCACCAGTTTTCTGAATGCGGGTCCGGGCTATGGCGGCTCTTGCTTCCCGAAGGACACGATTGCTCTGCTGCGGACCGCACAGGACCACGGGGTTGCCCTGCGTCTGGTCGAGGAAACCGTGACCGCAAATGAAGCGCGCAAGCGCCGCATGGCGCTGAAGGTCATGGATGCACTCGGCGGCGATATCGAGGGACGAACCATTGCTGTTCTCGGTCTGACCTTCAAGCCCGATACGGACGATATGCGCGATGCGCCGTCCATTCCGCTGATCGAAACCTTGCAGCGTTTCGGTGCGCGCATTCAGGCGCACGATCCGGTTGGCATCGAGAATGCGCGCCGTATCCTGACCGATGTGGAGTTTTTCGAGAACGCCTATGACTGCGTTGCCGATGCGGACGCTGCGGTCGTCGTGACTGAATGGGACAGCATTCGCAAGCTAGATCTCGCTCGCATGAAGCGCCTGATGCATCAGGCAGTTCTCGTTGACCTTAGAAACGTCTTTTCCCGAACCGCGGCCGAAAGACTTGGATTTCGTGTTTCGACCATCGGTCGCCCCGTTCATCTGCGGCAGGAAATAAAACCAACAACGTTGCTGCCGCAGGCGCGCGCTCGCCAACCACAAGAACCCCAGGCGGGCGCGCGCAATCTCAAAATCGTGGGAGGATCAAATGAAACTATCGATGTTTGATACCGGCCGCTCTTCAAGCCGCCGGAGCAAGCTGGCTCTGGCATCACTCGCCCTGATGGCAGGCCTGACGGGGCTTGCCGCAGGCACGGCAGACGCCGCGACTATGCCCGGTGATAATACGCCTGCCGGCACGCGCGTGATGACGCCGTTCGAAATCTACACGCTTTACCGCAACAAGAACTGGCAATGGCCGGACGGCTCGGGCCAGATGGAGACCACGGATCGCCGTTTCACCGCGCGTGTCGACGGTGAAAAGGGCAAAGCCTGGGCGGAAGGTCGCTGGATGATTACGACGACCGGCCTCATGTGTCTGAAGGCCGATTGGCACACGGAACAGGGCAAGTACCCTGTGAAAACGTGCTTTTCGCACCGAATTGGTGACGGCACAGTCTATCAGAAGCGCGAGCCGGACGGGACCTGGTACGTCTTCCGTCACGCTGATGGTCGCGCAGATGACGAGGCGCACAAGCTCATCTCTATCAGTCTTTCAACGGAACAAAAGAATGGCGAGCTGAAAGCGGCAGCAACAACTCCGCAATCGCCGAAACAATAGAAGGGAGGGGGACATGAAAACCCCTTATAAGATAGCTTCGATTTTGCTCTGCGGAGCATTCGTTTCCAGCGCTGTCTATGCCGCAAGCGGTGTTTCCGGTGCGACGGTCGATACGCGCAATCTGTTTCACGACAAGCGCCCGGTCATAACGCCAAGCTCGATCAAGGCCGGCGCTTATGATCCGCATGGGGATTTCACCAACGACCCCAACTCGAAGATCGAACATCTGTTCTTGCCATGGGAAGATGTGGATCTGACGAGCCTGAGCGCCGCTGATGCCTATGCGCGTGAACGCGGCCGTGAGCTTCTGATTACCATCGAGCCATGGTCATGGGCGCGCGACTGGCGTGTTGCGCCGGACGCACTTTTGAGCGGCATCGAGAATGGCCGTTATGACTCCAACATGGCGGCTGTCTGCTCGGCGGCGTCCAAGCTGAAAAGCCCGGTCACCATTCGTTGGGCACAGGAAATGGACGACAAGGCGGGGCAGTTTACCTGGTCCTATTGGTCGCCACAGGGATACATCGCCGCCTATCAGCATTCGGTCAAGGTTTGCAAAAAATCCTTGCCCAATGCCAAATATATGTGGTCGCCAAAGGGAGAAGAGGGGCTTCAGGCCTATTATCCCGGAGATGCCTTCGTGGACGTGATCGGCCTCTCGGTGTTCGGCTACGAGCCTTATGATATGCTGGATGTCGGTCGAGCCACGAGTTTCGTCGAACGCGCAAAGCCAGGCTATGATCGGGTTGTGGGCTTCAAAAAGCCAATTGTAATTGCCGAGCTTGGCTATGAAGGCAGCGACGCTTATGTCCGGGCATGGGCTGCGGAAGCCAACAAGCCGCATGCCGAATTCCCGGCGCTGACAGCCGCTGTCTACTTCAACGACCGTGAAGTCTATCCGTGGCCGAAGGGCGTCGGACGGCCTGACTGGCGCGTTGCGAACCATCCTTTGGATTAAACTAAACGTCTAACCCCGACCGTTAAACGATTGGACAGGAAAGCAAAATGTTTTCGATCCGTTTCACAGCCGTGAGTGCGGCGCTGTCCGTACTCCTCGTGGCAGGTGTCGCTGAAGCTGCACCGAAGCCAAAAGCAGATGACGCAACGGCCAGGCTGGCCGCTGCAGCATCACCAATGTCCGCACAGGCCCTTGAGGCGATCTATGCGGGCAAAACATGGAAATGGAAGGACGGCGGCGGCTACTTCGCAGCCGACGGACACAAGTTCAAGGCCTGGTCCCAGAAGGGCAAGGTCTGGTCATACGCTGAGGGGCGTTGGTACGCCACGGACGCCGGCAAGCTCTGCATGCAAGCCCGCTGGCGTGACATATCCGGCGCTGTGCCAAACACAACCTGCTTCCAGCATCGTGAGAAGGCGGGCGTGATCTACCAGAAGCGCTCGATTGGCGGCGAATGGTATGTCTTCCAGAGCAATCCTTCGCAATCGACCGATGAGGCACACAAGCTCGTGCGGGGCGATTTGGTCAGCAAGGGACTGGACCGCATGAAAGCGATGGCCACGAAATAACGGGCGGGGAACCGGCTCGCCAACTTCGTGCGTTAGGAGTGCATGAGCGGAGTTGGCGGGCTGGTGGTCTTTGGACGACGACATTTGCATGCTCGATCAGAAGCAATGCAAATGTCGGATCCAGGCCACGAACATGATTAGTCACGCATGAAGCAGCGCGACTTTTGACCAAAGCCGCTCGGCGTGCAGACATAGGAATTTCCGCCGAAATATTGCGAAGCCGAAACTTTAATCACCTGACCCATCGGGTTCTTATTGTAACGGACTTCGTTATTGACGCGATACTTGACGAGATAAACCGACCGCGTGTCATTCTTCGGCTTATGGCTGTCCTTTGCCTGCGCGTTTGCTGACAGGCACAAAGAAGCTGCGAGACCGATTGCTGCCGTTGCTACCCATTTTACGCTTTCACGGCGTACAGCATTGAAAAATACATTGTTCATGCGACTGCCTCCTGTTGGTTATTTTGGAGGTGTTTTAGCAAGCGCGATTTAACATTCCTGCCGGAAATTCCGAACAATTTTCACTAAATGGGATGCAGTTGCATATATCCCATGAATGGCGCGCGGCTGTCTACTGTTAGCTTGTTCTAATATACTAATAGCGTTGGGTGTATGGTGAAAACGGTCGCTTACTAATTGGATTTGCTTGTATTTTCCAATTTTCGAGTAATGTGGGGTCGGCATTTTAAAAGAGACTATCAGAGGCAAGTTTTTCGCAACTTTATACATGAAACTAATTTAATCTTTCGACGGCGAATTCGATTTATTTAATTTTTTCTAATGTTATTATCTAAGCATAAAGTCTAATGCCGAAATGCATCGCTTGGGATGAGCGGTGAAATCAGGGAATTTCCGTGACGTCCGACAATGACAAGACCGGGCAAGACCTTAAATCGGAATTTGTCGAGCGTCGGCAATCAGTTCGTACGCCGGTTTCTCCGCTGGGCGAGGTTACTGGCGGTTCCAACCCATTGGCCCCCCTTGTTTTTTCAACGGAACGTTACGACCCGTCTGAGCAGTTCTCCGCTTGGCAGCAGCATATGGCCCCCTTGCTGGACTTGCGGCTGCCCGATGGCATTCGTCCCGGCGAAGGCTTTTTAGCCACTCAAGCCGTGTGGGATCTGGGGGGGATGCTTCTCATCCAGCAGACCGCACCGGCATTCAGCTATGAGCGTCCAAAGGAAAAGGTGCGTTTCAGCTCGATTGATCATTGGCAGATCAGTTTTTTGCGCAGCGGTCATAGCTGGACAGGCGTTGACGGTCGTGTTGCCGAAAATGAGCCGGGAATGATCGATGTGCGCTCGCTCGGCTATCCATTTCGGGGGCGGGCCATTGCGTCGGAATCTGTGTCCCTTATCATTCCTGTCGACCAGTTTGCCGGTCGTGGCGGCATGCCGGAAGCCAGCAATAATGTCACTCTGGGCGGTTATCGCGCCAAACTGTTGATCGATTTCGTTACAAGCCTTGAGGATGGTCTCAGTCGAGCGACCAATGAAGACTTACCCGGTTTGCGGGACAGTCTGCGACAGATCATATTCGATACGATTGCTCCGCTCGTAAAAAAGATCGATGTCAGCGAGCAGATTTCCCAACTGGGATTGATGACCAAGGCGAGACGTTTCATCCAAAAAAATCTGATGTCGCGCGATTTGACACCGGAAGCTCTGAGCCGCGAACTGGCTGTTTCACGCACACATCTTTATCAGCTCTTTGAAGGATCGGGCGGCGTTCTGAATTACATTCGGCAAAGGCGTCTGTTCGGGGCTCATGCCATGCTGGCAGATGCAAGCGAAAATCGAAGGGTGGCGGATGTTGCTCTGGCTTTCGGCTTTGATTCTGCTGCCAATTTTACGCGCGCGTTCACGCAGCAATATGGCTACAGCCCAAGCACCGTACGCAAAGCTTCGTCAAGAACTGATACGGTCGCGGATACGCAGCAGGATCAGAGCCAGCCAGCGACGTTCGAAACGTTGTTGCGTACACTTGCCATGTTCGATGTCTGAAGGGGATATCTGGCAAGTAAGACCGGCTCGTAAGCACAAAGAAGGCGCCATTGGCGCCTTGTTTTATGAGCTGATCATTCGTCCAATCCATAGGAGTATACAGGCGCCGACAAAGCCGGAAATCAGATAGCCAAGCCAGCCGCCGAAAGAGACACCCAGAAAACCGAATATGAAGCTCGCCACTGCGGCACCGATGATGCCCAGAATGATATTCATGAATATGCCGGTATTGCTGTTCATGAAATTGGAAGCAATCCAGCCAGCGAGGCCACCTATGATGATGGCTGCAATCCAGCCCACGCCTGCACCGCTCATTTGATCCACTCCTTTAATCCAGGCTCAGCAAGTACCAATTGGTTATGCCAAGCCCTGAAACATGTCTTCCAAAGTTGGGACCGATAAGCGGACCCGCAAAAGAAACTAACATGTGTGACAACAGGTTCCCGAAACGTCAGCGCTTTACGCCACATCTCAAGAAATCGGATCGATCGTTCGAACAGTCGACAAACGCTTGGAACGATTGCTTATCCATGGGATAAACTTCTCATTCCAAGCATCTGTTTATAAACGTATTATGTGATCATAAGTTCCCTTATGAGCGCAAAATATTAAAGGCCGGCAGGCACAATGCCGCCATTGTCCTTGAGCTTCTGAATGACCTGTTTGTGCAGCCACACATTCATGGTCGCGGAATCGCTCGTGTCGCCGGTATATCCAAGTTCTTTGGCGAGTTCCTTGCGGTGTTCCAGGCTGCTGTCGAGGCCAAGCGCCTTCATCAGATCGACGATAGACGTTTTCCAGTTGAGCTTCTGACCGCTTTTTGCCACCGCTGCATCGAGAACAGCGCTGACATCAACAGCGCCCGTAGCAGCAGGTGCTGACGAAGAAGGAGCTGCAGTCGGGGAAGGAGCTGCCGCTGTCGTCTGGCTCGGTTCGGCGGTTGCGGTCGTTTCCGTTGCAGGTGTCGCTGCTTGTGCCTGACCCCAGATGGCGCCCTTGATCTTGTCGAAAATGCCCATGTCGAACTCCAGTTGTAAAACAGGTGGCCCGACCGGGGAATTGTCTGAAGAGACATGGTCGGACACATCAATCAGCCAAAGAACCTGTATGACTGTGCCGAACAGAATGCATTATTTTGCAATTGGTTCCAGACAATATTGCATGTCAGCAATCGATTACTGAATTTATGTCTGTATATCTCTTTTTAGATGAATGGTCTTCAGCTGGAAATATAGGGTGTTCGTTCCGTCTGATGAATATAATAATGTTCGATAGCAACATCAGGAAGCTCAGAGAGATAAAACGATTGTCCATCTGTCGCTTTTGATGTGCCTTCACCTGCCAGACTTGCGCCGAGATCGCTCTTTAATGGCACCGCGAGGGACAGGCCATAAAGAATGACGCCCCAGATGACGAAGGGTGAGGCGGCGATAAGTACGAATATGTACTGAGCTGTTTCCATGGTGTGAATTTTGAATTCATCGTCCGGAAACGTCAAAGAATAGACGACCTCTTCTGGGATCGTAGCGCGCTTTGATTTCCCAATCATCGCAGGAAACAGGGGAATAAAAGTTCTGCCTGCCCGGCGTGGCGCGTTTCACGAGTCAATGCTCGTCATGCGTGTACTGTTGATTTTCAGCAATCTCCGAAAACAAACGTTGCATTTTCGCCACAATGCGTTGCATAGATGCAACTCTATTGGGTATCATGGTTAATATGAACGCAGCGAATCTGACCACGAATCTGGATAAGACGGAACAATCGTCGCGCAAGGGCGAGGGGCGCAGGCTTCTGGCATTGCCCGGCATTATCACCGTCGTTTCGGCGCTGATTACGGCGTCCATTTCGTTTGCGATTCTGATTGGCATTACTCCGATCACACCTGATCGCACGGTCACGCTGGCCTTGGTCATCATCAATGTCGCATTGATTTTGTTCCTGATTTTGCTGATTTGCCGTGAGGTCTATCGCATCGTCACAGCGCGCCGCTCGGGTAAGGCGGCGTCGCGGCTACATGTCCGTATCGTGGCGTTGTTCTCGTTGATTGCAGCAGTTCCGGCGATTGTGGTGGCCATTGTCGCGTCGGTAACGCTCAATCTCGGTCTGGACCGGTGGTTCGACACCAATACGCGCGATATCGTGAATTCGTCGCAAAGCCTGACCACGGCCTATATTCGCGAGACGGCACTCAATCTGCAAAGCACGTCTTACTCGATGCTGCAGGATCTGGATGCGCAGCGCACACTTTATAGTCTCGACCGGGGCGGCTTTATTGAACTGCTGACGTTGCAGACGCGAGGACGCGGGCTGCTCGGCGCATTTCTCGTGCGCCAAAACGGTTCTATCGTGGTGAAAAGCGGCACAGGGCTGGAACCGCGCCTGCCGCCGCCGACTGAAGATGCGCTGAAAACGGCGACCGATGGCAAGCCCGTCATCATCCCGCCCGGCAACAGTAATTTCGTTGGCGCGATCATCAAGATGCGCGAGATTCCGGACGTGTTTTTATACACTGTGCGGGCTGTCGATCCGCAGATTCTTGATGCAATGCGTTTGATGGAAGCCAATACGCAGCGTTATCAGGAGATGGATGCAAACCGTATTCCGACCCAGATTGCCTTTGCACTCCTGTATTTCGGTTTGACGCTGATCGTTCTTCTGTCTGCAATCTGGACCGGTATCGCGGTTGCTGATCGTCTGGTGCGCCCAATCCGCCTGCTGATCGGTGCCGCCGATGACGTGACGGCCGGTGATCTTGATGTTTCCGTTCCCGTTCGTTCGTCCGATGGTGACGTCGGTGCACTGTCTGGCACTTTCAACAACATGGTTGCGGAGCTGAAGAGCCAGCGCAACGAACTGATTGCGGCCAAGGATCAGATCGACGAGCGCCGTCGCTTCTCGGAAGCTGTACTTTCGGGCGTTACGGCGGGTGTCATCGGTATTGAAACCGATGGTTCCATCTCGATTCTCAACCGCTCGGCGGAACACATGTTTGGCGTTACATCGCAGGATGCGGTGGGCAAGAGCCTCAGCAGCATTGCGCCGGAAATCGGTCAGGCCTTTGAAGTTGCGCGTACTGCGGACAAGACGATGCATCGCGAACAGGTGAGCATGACGCGCAACGGCGTGGCGCGCACCTTCAATGTACAGGTCACGGTCGAAGATATTGAATCCGAGGACCATTCTTATGTCGTGACGGTGGATGACATCACCGATCTCGTGCAGGCGCAACGCACCTCGGCATGGGCCGATGTCGCGCGCCGCATCGCGCATGAAATCAAGAATCCGCTGACCCCGATCCAGCTTTCGGCTGAACGCATTCGCCGTCGCTATGGCAAGGTCATCACCGAAGATCGGGAAGTTTTTGATCAGTGCACCGATACCATCATCCGCCAGGTTGGCGATATTGGCCGCATGGTCGATGAATTCTCCGCTTTTGCCCGTATGCCGAAGCCGGAAATGCGACAGATGGATATGCGCGAAGCCTTGCGCGAAGCGTCCTTCCTGATCGAAGTCAGTCGCAGCGACATCAAGTTCGAAAACAATTTCGGACCGGAAAAGCTGACTGGTTCTTTTGACAGCCGTCTGATCGGTCAGGCTTTCGGTAATGTCATCAAGAATGCGAGCGAAGCGATTGATGCCGTTGCCAAGGAAGACCGCGGTGAAGGGCATATTCTTATTCATTCGTACAAGGCTGACGGAAATTTGATTGTCGATGTGATCGACAACGGCAAGGGCTTGCCGGGTGACGACCGTCAGAAGCTGCTTGAGCCCTATATGACCACGCGTGAAAAGGGTACGGGGCTCGGCCTCGCCATCGTCCGCAAGATCGTTGAGGATCACGGCGGACATCTCGAATTGCATGACGCGCCAGCGGATTTCCACGGAGGTCGTGGCGCAATGATACGGATGGTCTTTCCAGATATGCAGGCCGGTGTAACCGAGGCTGCCAACGGAAATGACGACACAAAGATAGCTGGACAGGTGAATTGATATGGCAGCCGATATTCTTGTAGTTGATGACGAAGCGGATATCCGGGAGCTCGTAGCTGGTATTCTCAGCGATGAGGGTCATGAAACCCGTACCGCATTCGATGCGGATAGCGCACTGGCGGCTATTGGCGATCGCGTGCCGCGATTGGTGTTTCTGGACATCTGGCTCCAGGGCAGCCGTCTTGACGGGCTGGCTCTGCTGGATGAAATCAAGAAGTTGCATCCCGATCTGCCGGTGGTCATGATTTCCGGTCACGGCAACATCGAGACGGCGGTTTCCGCCATCCGGCGCGGTGCTTACGATTTCATCGAAAAGCCGTTCAAGGCGGATCGTTTGATCCTCGTTGCTGAGCGTGCTCTGGAAACCTCCAAGCTGAAGCGCGAAGTGTCCAATCTGCGCAAGCGGTCCGGCGAAAGCATGGAGCTTATTGGTGCATCGCTGGCCATGAGCCAGTTGCGGCAGACCATCGAGCGTGTTGCGCCCACCAACAGCCGCATCATGATCACCGGCCCTTCGGGTGCTGGCAAGGAACTCGCGGCCCGCGCCATTCACGCACAATCGACCCGCGCCAACGGACCGTTTGTGACCGTGAATGCGGCGACGATTACACCGGAGCGCATGGAGATCGAACTTTTCGGCACGGAAATGGATGGTGGCGAGCGCAAAGTCGGTGCTTTGGAAGAAGCCCACGGCGGCATTCTCTATCTTGATGAAGTCGCCGACATGCCGCGCGAAACGCAGAACAAGATTCTGCGCGTGCTGGTCGATCAGCAGTTTGAGCGCGTCGGCGGTACCAAACGCGTCAAGGTCGATGTGCGTATCATTTCTTCGACTGCGCAGAATCTTGAAGGCATGATTGCCGAAGGCACATTCCGTGAAGATCTGTTCCACCGCCTGTCGGTTGTGCCGGTACAGGTTCCGCCGCTCGCAGCACGTCGCGAGGATATTCCGTCGCTTGTCGAATATTTCATGACACAGATCGCCGGGCAGGCGGGTATCAAGCCGCGCAAGATCGGCGCCGATGCGATGGCGGTGCTTCAGGCTCATAGCTGGCCGGGCAATATTCGCCAGCTGCGCAACAATGTGGAGCGCCTGATGATTCTGGCGCGTGGCGACGATGCGGATGCGCCGGTAACGGCTGATCTGCTGCCTGCCGAAATTGGTGACACGCTGCCGCGTGCGCCGACGGAATCGGACCAGCACATCATGGCTTTGCCACTGCGCGAAGCGCGCGAGCGTTTTGAGAAGGAATATCTGATCGCGCAGATCAACCGCTTTGGCGGCAATATTTCGCGCACTGCGGAATTTGTCGGCATGGAACGCTCGGCCTTGCATCGTAAATTGAAATCACTCGGCGTATAAGCGTTTAGTAATTCTACAAGCGGAGCAGCCATGCGGGTGATCGTATGCGGAGCGGGGCAGGTCGGCTATGGCATAGCCGAACGACTGGCCGCCGAGGAAAACGACGTTTCTGTCATTGATACGTCGGCGCGCCACATCGAAATCGTGCGTGATACGCTGGATGTGCGTGGATTCGTTGGTCATGGCTCGCAGCCGGATGTGCTGGCTGCGGCTGGCGCTGATGAAGCGGATATGATCATCGCTGTTACGCTGTCCGACGAAGTGAACATGGTCGCCTGTCAGGTCGCGCATTCGGTGTTCAATGTGCCGACGAAGATTGCACGCATTCGCGCCCAATCCTATCTCAAGGCGGAATATCAGGACCTGTTTCTCCGCGAAAACCTTCCGATTGATGTGATCATTTCGCCTGAACTGGAAGTGGGCGAGGTGGTGCTGCGCCGTATCGCTCTGCAGGGCGCGACAGATGTTTTGCGCTTTGCCGATGATCGCGTCATTGGCCTTGCCATTGAATGTCTCGAAGAATGCCCGGTCATCAACACACCGCTCAAGCAATTGACCGATCTGTTTCCCGATCTGGCGGCAACGGTTGTCGG
This sequence comes from Brucella sp. 22210, assembly GCF_052045675.1. Lineage (NCBI taxonomy): Bacteria > Pseudomonadati > Pseudomonadota > Alphaproteobacteria > Hyphomicrobiales > Brucellaceae > Brucella > Brucella sp. 22210. The sequence goes on along the minus strand of NZ_JBQEPD010000009.1, from coordinate 12,834 downwards.
AGTTGTGCGCAATGAAAACCTGTTCATTCCACGCTCGTCCGATGAGCTGAATGCGGGCGACCTCGCTTATGTTGTCACCACGCGCGAGCAGGTCCGCCGCACACTGTCACTGTTCGGGCATGAAAAGCCGGAAGCGCGCCGCATCGTTATCGCGGGCGGCGGCAATATCGGGCTTTATGTTGCCAAGGCCATCGAAGACCGGAAATGGCAGACCCGTGTAAAGATGATCGAAAGCGACCATGAGCGCGCTTTCACGATTGCCGATCAGCTGAAGCGGACCATGGTGCTGCATGGCAGCGCGCTGGATCAGGCCTTGCTGCAAGAAGCCGATATTCAGGACGCCGATCTGATGGTGGCGCTCACCAATCAGGATCAGGTCAATATTCTCTCCAGCATCATGGCGAAGCGCCTTGGCTGCAAAAGTAATATGGCCTTGCTGAATACGGTGGCCTATCAGGATTTCACCCACATGGTGGGGATCGACGCCTATATCAATCCGAAGGCGGTCACGGTTTCAAAAATCCTCCAGCATGTGCGCCGAGGCCGTATTCGTGCGGTCTACAGTGTCTATCGCGATATGGCCGAAATCATCGAGGCCGAAGCACTGGAAACGTCGTCGCTCGTCGGCGCGCCGTTGCGGGATTTGGATTTGCCCGTGGGTTTGCGAATCGGCGCGATTTACAGGGATGGGCAGGTTATCCGCCCCAATGGCGATGTTCGCATCAAGCCGAAGGATCGGGTGGTGATTTTTGCCACGGCAGAAGCCGTCAAACATGTGGAACAGATGTTCCGCGTCAGCCTCGAATTCTTTTAATTGAAGGAATCTGATATAGTTAATTAAGTATGAGTGATATAAGCCTCCAAGCTTTATTTCTTGGGGGCTTTTTATGGACATTTGTACCTTTTGGTACGGACCTCGCTTGCGCGAAGTCGATCAGATTTGTCTGGCGTCGATGGTCATGACGGGTCAGCGCGTAAAGCTGTTTGCCTACGCGCCGATAGAAAATGTTCCCGCTGGCGTGGAATTGCACGACGCCAATACGATATTGCCTGAACGCGCGTTCAAGCGGCTTGATCCCGGTTATCCGACTTTCCGTTCGTCGCGAACCATTGTCCAGTTCAGTGATATTTTCCGCATCATGCTGATGAAACATCAGCAGGGTGTGTGGCTTGATACGGACGTGTTTCTTCTGAAGCAGTTCCATCCAGACCCGGAAAAGCCCTATCTCGCACGTGAAAACCAATATCGGGTGGGCGTATCAGCGCTCTATTTCCCGCATGATCATCCGATCATTGGCGAGTTTGAAGCCTATATGTCTGCGACCTATCCTTTGCCGCGATGGCTCGGATTTCGGCGCGGAAAGTTGCGGCCGCTCTATTACCGGGCGATTGGCAAGGAAATCACGCCGGCCTCCATCGGTATTACGGTCTTTGGCAATGATGGTATTTCGCGGCTCGCCCGCAAATACGGGGTTTTCAAGCACGCCGCGCCACGTGAGAACTTCTACTATTGGGTCGGTAAGGATGCGACGCGCATCTATGATCCGGCCTACGGTCTGGAGCCGCTCGACCATCCGGATTTTATTGGCTTCCATGTCCATAAAAAACACAAGGCAGTTGTTTCATTACAACCCGGCAGTTTTTACATGTGGATGAGGGATCGGGTTAGACCTTTGCTTGAACGCAATGATAATATTGAGCTTTCCAAGGCGAGCTGATCACGCAACACTAACCTTGCTACCAATAATTGACACGTGTTCAACAAAATTGTCGGTTGCGCAAAGATTCCCATCCTGTTAACCGAAAGCTGAGGGCGAAGCAGTTGTCTTTCCACAGCAATTGCAGTTCTGTACCGGCACCTCGCGTTCCGGTGCTTGATTTATGCAAATGCGCATGCTCGTCTACAGCATTCCCCGCAAACGTCTCAAACGGTTTTGCGTTCGGAAATGCGACAAGGAATAACGGCATTTCCAGCAAAAGTGTTTAACGGTTTTGCTGGTCGAGAAATGCATGAAAACAAAGAGATAGAGCGGGTTCACCGCTTTCACGTATCGCGAACAGGCTGCTGATCGATTAAAGGAATAAAAACAATGGCTGAACGATCGCAAAATCTTCAAGACCTTTTTCTGAACTCCGTACGCAAACAGAAGATCTCCCTGACGATTTTTCTGATCAATGGCGTAAAACTGACCGGTATTGTGACGTCTTTCGACAATTTCTGTGTGCTGCTGCGCCGCGATGGTCATTCGCAGCTTGTCTATAAGCACGCAATTTCGACGATCATGCCGAGCCAGCCGGTTCAGATGTTCGAAGGCGAGGAAGCCTGACGCTTTCCGAATTCCATTCGGGTGCAGCGGCTTCGTCCATCGATGTCGCATCGCCCTGATGTTTTGTTAGGCAATTATTCCGGGTTCCAGCCATGGGACTCGGATATATTTGCTTTAACGCCCGGGGCGTCTTCTATTTGAAACACGCATAGCGGCGACCTATTTGTGCTTGATGATGGAGCGCAATGTCTCTGCACTCCCCGGAGAATATTTATTTGTCCAAATTCAAGGATAAAAACGCGTCGTCCTTCGACGCGCATAAAGACGATGCAAACAAAGGCTACGGCCTTTCCGAACAAGAACCGACCAGAGCTGCCGTTGTCGTTCCCATTTTGCCGGAGCGCTATAATGCCAACGGTTCGGGCGAAGATGGCGCACGCACGCAGTTTCAGCGCTCCAGTGAAGCGCGTTTGGAAGAAGCTGTCGGTCTGGCGCGCGCCATTGATCTTGAAATCATTCACGCTGAAGTCGCGGTTATTGCCAATCCGCGACCCGCAACTTTGCTTGGCGCAGGCAAGGTCGAAGCCATTGCCGATACGGTCAAGGAAAACGACATCGGGCTGGTCATTGTCGATCATGCTCTGACGCCGGTACAGCAGCGCAATCTCGAAAAGGAATGGAACGTCAAGGTTATCGACCGCACGGGCCTGATTCTTGAGATTTTCGGCGAGCGCGCGCGTACCAAGGAAGGTGCGTTGCAGGTCGAACTGGCACATCTGAATTATCAGAAGGGCCGTCTGGTTCGCAGCTGGACCCACTTGGAACGTCAGCGCGGTGGCGGCGGCTTCCTTGGCGGCCCGGGTGAAACCCAGATCGAAGCCGACCGTCGGCTGTTGCAGGACAAGATTCTGAAGATCAAGCGCGAGCTTGAAACAGTTGTTCGCACGCGCACGTTGCATCGCCAGAAGCGGCGCAAGGTGCCGCATCCGATTGTTGCGCTTGTCGGTTATACCAATGCTGGCAAATCAACGCTGTTCAACCGTATGACGGGTGCTGAGGTGCTGGCTGAGGATATGCTCTTCGCCACGCTTGATCCGACGCTCCGTCGCATTCGGCTGCCCCATGGCGAGACGGTCATCCTGTCCGATACGGTGGGCTTCATTTCCAATCTGCCGCATCATCTGGTGGCCGCCTTCCGCGCCACGCTGGAAGAAGTGGTGGAAGCCGATCTCATTTTGCACGTGCGCGATATTTCCGATCCGGATAACGCCGCGCAGGCAGAAGATGTTGAGAATATCCTTGCCGGTCTCGGCATCGAGCCGCAGGATCGCAAGCGCGTCGTGGAAATCTGGAACAAGATCGACAATCTCGACGAGAGCGGCCGTGAGGCAGCATTGCGTCTGGCCGCTGCCGGTGGCGATGAAGGCCGCCCGATACCCCTGTCAGCCATCACAGGCGAGGGCGTTGATCGCTTGCTTAGTCTGATCGAAACACGGATAGCGGGCGTGCTTGGCGCTATAGATATCGTTCTTTCGCCTTTCGAGCTGCACATACTGAACTGGATCTACGAGCACGGCAGTGAAGTGCAGCGCGAAGACCTGGAAGACGGTTCGGTTCGGGTCAAGGCGCGTCTCACGGAAGTGGCGCGCCGGACGCTCGACGACAAGCGCGGTATCAAGCCGGAGAAGCCGGAAAACGACTGGGATTAGTCATGATTCCGTGAGGAACCGAGCACCACTTGCGGAACAGGGGCGCAACGCCCTATGTATGGTAGTCCGACGATTCAAATCCACTCAATTCGCATCATTACATCCAGAGGCCCATAATGAGAGATCCGATTGAAACCGTCATGAACCTCGTGCCGATGGTGGTCGAGCAGACCAACCGTGGCGAGCGGGCCTATGATATTTTCTCGCGCCTTCTGAAAGAGCGCATCATCTTCGTCAACGGACCGGTCGAAGACGGCATGTCAATGCTGGTTTGCGCGCAGCTTCTGTTCCTCGAAGCCGAGAATCCGAAAAAAGAGATCAACATGTACATCAACTCGCCGGGTGGCGTGGTGACGTCCGGCATGGCGATCTACGACACAATGCAGTTCATCCGTCCGCCGGTATCCACGCTCTGCATGGGGCAGGCCGCATCGATGGGCTCGCTGCTTCTGACGGCAGGTGCAACCGGCCAGCGTTATGCGCTGCCGAATGCCCGCATCATGGTTCACCAGCCTTCGGGCGGCTTCCAGGGCCAGGCGTCCGATATCGAACGCCATGCGCAGGACATCATCAAGATGAAGCGCCGTCTGAACGAAGTTTACGTGAAGCACACGGGCCGCGACTACGAAACCATCGAACGCACGCTCGACCGCGATCATTTCATGACCGCACAGGAAGCGCTCGAATTTGGTCTCATCGACAAGGTCGTTGAAGCACGCGATGTGAGCGCCGACGAATCGAAGTGAGCCTGAATCCGGCTCGCTTCCAATTTTTGGCCCCTTTTGCCACAAAAGGGGCTCAATTCTTGGACCAACGTGAAGGTTAACGCGCCGCGTTAAGCATCTGTTGGGCATCAAGGCGCTAAAGTTGGTCAGATCAGGCCGAATCTTTGCCGGGAACTTATTTTTTGTTTGTTCGAAGGTTCAGGTTCTGCAAAAGTCACTGAAAGACTCCTTCGGTCGGGGAGTCTACGGTGAACGGAAACCTAGAGACTACAGGGACAGTGCGTATCAACTGTCATTGTGACCGGTAGAAGGCGTGTTTTTCCTTCATTACTGGGTCCGAACCGGAAGAAACGATCGGAATGAACAGCCCAAGGTTCGTTTCGGTTTATTGAAAGGAAACTGCAATGAGCAAAGTCAGCAACAGCGGCGGCGATTCCAAGAATACGCTTTATTGCTCGTTCTGCGGCAAAAGCCAGCATGAAGTGCGCAAGCTGATTGCAGGCCCGACCGTTTTCATCTGCGACGAATGCGTCGAACTCTGCATGGATATCATCCGCGAGGAAAACAAATCCTCGATGGTGAAGTCCCGCGAGGGCGTGCCTACGCCGCAGGAAATCATGGCCGTTCTTGACGACTACGTCATCGGCCAGAAGGATGCCAAGCGCGTTCTGTCGGTCGCGGTGCACAATCACTACAAGCGTCTCGCGCATCAGTCGAAGAGCAACGATATCGAACTGGCGAAGTCGAATATTCTTCTCGTTGGTCCGACCGGCTGCGGCAAGACCTATCTTGCCCAGACGCTCGCTCGCATCATCGATGTGCCATTCACCATGGCCGACGCGACGACACTCACGGAAGCCGGTTATGTCGGTGAAGACGTTGAAAACATCATCCTGAAACTGCTTCAGGCTGCTGATTACAACGTCGAACGCGCACAGCGCGGCATCGTCTATATCGACGAAGTGGACAAGATAAGCCGCAAGTCCGACAACCCGTCCATCACGCGCGATGTATCGGGCGAAGGCGTGCAGCAGGCGCTTCTCAAGATCATGGAAGGCACCGTTGCTTCGGTTCCTCCGCAGGGCGGTCGCAAGCATCCGCAGCAGGAATTCCTGCAGGTGGATACGACGAACATCCTGTTCATCTGTGGCGGTGCTTTTGCCGGTCTCGACAAGATCATCTCCGCACGTGGCGAGAAGACCTCCATCGGTTTCGGCGCGACGGTCCGCTCCGTTGACGAGCGTCGTATCGGTGCGGTGTTCCGCGAGCTGGAACCGGAAGATTTGCTGAAGTTCGGTCTCATTCCGGAATTCGTCGGTCGTCTGCCGGTTATCGCAACGCTCGAAGACCTCGACGTTGATGCACTGGTTCAGATCCTGACCGAGCCGAAGAACGCGCTCGTGAAGCAGTATCAGCGCCTGTTCGATATGGAAAATGTTGAGCTGGTGTTCCACGACGACGCCTTGCGCGCCATTGCCAACAAGGCAGTCGAACGCAAGACGGGTGCTCGTGGTCTGCGCTCGATCATGGAAAAGATCCTGCTCGATACGATGTTCGAATTGCCGACACTGGAAGGTGTTCGCGAAGTCGTGATCTCCGGTGATGTGGTGGATGGCAGCGCCCGTCCTCTGTACATCTATGCGGAGCGTCAGGACGAGAAGGGCAACGTTTCGGCTTAAGAGATTGAAAATATCCTCAAAAGGCCGCGAAAGCGGCCTTTTTTGTTGCCAGTCTGGCAATTCAATTTAGTGTTGAGAGTTCAACGCTCTTGTATCGGGGCATATCCGAAGCGGCATATTGTGCAAATTGCCAGGACGGCGCAGGATAGTTAACGATTCTATGAAAGCCGCCCCGATACTGGCTATTGAATTGCTGGGCTTGGCTCTCCAAGTATGAACCGAAGCACGCTGTGCGACCTGCCTCATGATGAAAGGGGGCGCCGGCGTGGCAGTCGGGTCGAAAGGCCTGAGAAAGGACTTGAGTTATGACGGGTATTGAAGACAAGACCCCGATGGGTGGATCGGAAGTGGGCGGTGCAGACGGGCTTTATGCCGTTCTTCCGTTGCGCGATATTGTGGTCTTCCCGCACATGATCGTTCCGCTTTTTGTCGGACGCGAAAAGTCTATTCGCGCTCTGGAAGAAGTGATGGGCGTAGACAAGCAGATACTGCTTGCGACCCAGAAGAACGCCGCCGATGACGATCCGGCGCCTGACGCGATTTACGAAATTGGCACGATTGCCAATGTGCTTCAGCTTTTGAAGCTGCCGGACGGCACCGTAAAGGTGCTGGTCGAGGGCACAGCGCGCGCCAAGATTTCCAAGTTTACAGATCGCGAAGACTATCACGAAGCTTATGCTGCGGCTCTGCCGGAGCCTGAAGAAGATGCCGTCGAGATTGAGGCGCTTGCCCGTTCGGTGGTTTCTGACTTCGAAAACTACGTCAAGCTGAACAAGAAGATTTCGCCGGAAGTGGTTGGCGCTGCCAGCCAGATCGACGATTATTCCAAGCTTGCTGATACGGTTGCTTCGCATCTCGCGATCAAGATTCCTGAAAAGCAGGAAATGCTGTCCATTCTCTCGGTGCGTGAGCGTCTTGAGAAGGCTCTTTCCTTCATGGAAGCCGAAATTTCGGTTCTGCAGGTTGAGAAGCGCATCCGCTCGCGCGTCAAGCGCCAGATGGAGAAGACGCAGCGCGAATATTATCTCAACGAGCAAATGAAGGCGATCCAGAAGGAGCTTGGTGACGGCGAGGACGGTCGCGATGAAGCGGCTGAACTGGAAGAACGCATCAACAAGACCAAGCTTTCCAAGGAAGCGCGTGAAAAGGCCCAGGCTGAGCTGAAGAAGCTGCGCACCATGAGCCCGATGTCTGCCGAAGCGACGGTTGTGCGCAACTATCTCGACTGGCTGCTGTCCATTCCGTGGGGCAAGAAGTCGAAGGTCAAGCAGGACCTGAACTTTGCGGAAGAAGTGCTCAACAACGATCACTTCGGTCTCGACAAGGTCAAGGAACGCATTGTCGAATATCTGGCGGTGCAAGCCCGTTCGACCAAGATCAAGGGTCCGATCATCTGCCTCGTTGGACCTCCCGGCGTCGGCAAGACGTCGCTTGCGCGCTCTATCGCCAAGGCGACCGGTCGTGAATATGTGCGTATGTCGCTCGGTGGCGTGCGTGATGAAGCTGAAATCCGCGGTCACCGCCGCACCTATATCGGCTCGATGCCCGGCAAGGTCATCCAGTCGATGAAGAAGGCGAAGAAGTCCAACCCGCTCTTTCTGCTCGATGAAATCGACAAGATGGGCCAGGATTTCCGCGGCGATCCGTCGTCGGCAATGCTCGAGGTGCTGGATCCGGAACAGAACGCAACCTTCATGGATCATTACCTTGAGGTTGAGTACGACCTGTCCAACGTCATGTTCGTGACGACCGCTAATACGCTGAACATCCCTGGTCCGTTGCTGGATCGTATGGAGATCATCCGTATCGCCGGTTACACCGAGGATGAAAAGCTGGAGATCGCCAAGCGGCACCTGCTGCCGAAGGCCATCAAGGACCATGCTTTGCAGCCGAAGGAGTTCTCGCTCACGGACGATGCACTGCGCAATGTGATCCGCCTTTATACCCGGGAAGCCGGTGTACGTAGCCTTGAGCGCGAGATGATGACTCTCGCCCGTAAGGCTGTCACCGAAATCCTGAAGTCGAAGAAGAAGTCGGTGAAGATCACTGACAAGAATCTCTCTGACTATCTGGGTGTCGAGCGTTTCCGGTTCGGTCAGATCGACGGCGAAGATCAGGTCGGTGTTGTTACCGGCTTGGCATGGACGGAAGTTGGCGGCGAATTGCTGACCATTGAAGGTGTCATGATGCCCGGTAAGGGCCGCATGACCGTCACGGGTAACCTGCGTGACGTGATGAAGGAATCGATTTCCGCTGCGGCATCCTATGTCCGTTCGCGGGCCGTTGATTTCGGCATCGAGCCTCCGCTGTTCGACAAGCGCGACATCCACGTCCACGTGCCGGAAGGTGCGACGCCGAAGGACGGTCCGTCCGCCGGTATCGCCATGGTCACGACCATCGTTTCCGTGCTGACCGGTATTCCGGTTCGCAAGGATATCGCGATGACCGGTGAAGTGACGCTGCGCGGTCGGGTTCTGCCAATTGGCGGCCTGAAGGAAAAGCTTCTCGCGGCTCTGCGCGGTGGCATCAAGAAGGTTCTCATCCCAGAAGAAAACGCCAAGGATCTGGCGGAGATTCCGGACAATGTGAAGAACAATCTTGAGATCGTTCCGGTGTCTCGCGTTGGTGAAGTGCTGAAGCACGCGCTCGTGCGTCAGCCCGAACCAATCGAGTGGACGGAGCCCGAAGCACCTGCAAACGTGCCTGCGGTTGACGATGAAGCAGGCGCTACAACAGCGCATTGACAGTCCGTAAGACGACCAACAAACGAAATGCCGGGCCAAAAGCCCGGCATTTCTGTGTTTAACCCCAGAAAACCGGGCTTTTTTGACATTGACAGGCTTGGTTTGGCGAGCGTTTCGAATAAACTCCGCCCAATCCGGTCACGTTATCCGTTCCGGTAGGTAAAGAAAGGAAATGCCAATGAACAAGAACGAATTGGTTGCCGCAGTCGCGGAAAAGGGCGGTTTGACGAAGGCTGATGCCGGTACGGCTGTTGACGCTGTGCTCGCTGCTGTCACCGGCGCACTGAAGGCTGGTGAAGAAGTCCGCCTGCCAGGCTTCGGCGTTTTCTCCGTTTCGCACCGTGCAGCTTCGACCGGCCGCAATCCGTCGACCGGCAAGGAAGTTGCTATTCCGGCTCGCAACGTGCCGAAGTTCTCGGCCGGCAAGGGCCTGAAGGATGCCGTTAACGGCTAATGCATGATCTCGGAAAGCCGGAAGGCTTTTCGAAGCATTTGTGTGTGAAGGTAAGATTTCGGTCGCTGCGTGATGAACGTGAGCGGCTGTCGAGAAGGCCCGGCTCGTCCGGGCTTTTTTCTTTTTTACGGTCAGGATTGCCTTCGCATCCGTCGGGAATCCAAGATGTGCTACTATGAGTTGATGAGCGCTCGTTGTCACAGCGAACGTCTCATTTGATATCCATCTGGAGCACCGCCCTTGCAGATCGATAAGAATGATGAAGCTATCTTATATAAAGAGTTTCAACGCACTCATGCTGGTGGCTTGATTACGCCTGCGTTGCAAGACGTTCCTAACGTTGACTTCTCCAGGATGGCACAGCGCGTGAGTGTCGAATATGGGAAGGTTATCTTGATGCGAGCTGTCTGCTTCTTAAGACAGTCGTAGATGAATGGCCTCGCGCAAACAATCTCATCTTTCCAGCTCTGTTTAATCTTCGTCACGCTATCGAGGTCGCTCTGAAGTGGCATATTAAATATGCTGGAGGCACCGTTCCCAAACGAGCTGGACACGACCTCTGCATCTTGATGGATACTTTTTGCAGTGTCGTTACTGAATTAGACGATGAAGACAGCTGCATCGCGCCTGACAACTTCTTAAGATGTATTGGGGAGATAGCTTCTCTCGATCCCCGCGGCATAACATTTCGCTATTCGTCCGAGCATGACGGCTCACCAATCAGGATAACGTCTGAGGTTTGGGATATCCGCGCGATTATTTGTAAGCGCTGTCCTGACCCCACCTTCCGGATCATCGCTTGATCATTGATGTTCAACCTCGAAAGAGGGCTAGGACATATGTCGATTTCAGAACTTACGCTTAAATCCAAGGATGAGCCGATACGCCGGTTTGAGGTGTTCACAGGCAATGGCCGTCGTCGCGAATGGAGCGACGATCAGAAGGCGCAGATCATTGCGGAGAGTTGCGAGCCTGGCGTCACGGTGTGCTCTGTGGCGCGGCGGCATGGATTGACGCCGCAGCAGTTGTTCACATGGCGACGGCTCGCCCGAAAGCCGCTTGATGTGTTGTCGGTGCCGGAGCAAGCACCAATGTTTGCACCAGCAGTCGTCGTGTCGCCCGAGAATTCGGAACCGAAGAGGGCGCGGCAAGCACGTTTGCCAAGAAGAACTTCTCCGGAGGCGGCCATTGAATTGCGGATTGATGGAGCCTGGCTGCGTATTGCCTCTGGCACCGATGCTGCAACCATTGCCGCCGTCATCCAGGCGTTGAAGGCTCAGTCGTGATTGGCCCGTCCGGTGCGGTAAAAGTGATGATCGCCACCAAGCCTGTCGACTTCCGCAAAGGTGCTGAAGGATTGGCGGCATTGGTAAAGGCCCAGATGGGTGCCGACCCGTTCTCGGGCACGATCTACGTATTCCGGGCCAAACGAACGGACCGGATCAAGCTGATCTTCTGGGACGGCAGCGGCGTGTGCCTGGTCGCCAAGCGGATCGAGGATGGCGAGTTCCATTGGCCTCGAATGCAAGACGGTGTGATGCATCTGACGGCCGCCCAGTTCTCGGCTCTGTTCGAAGGATTGGACTGGAAACGCGTGCATGCGCCGAGCGAAACGCGCACGCCGATAAAGGCCGGATAACGGGCGCGACCAATTGAATCAGAGCCATTCAGCGTCTCGCTCCGAGCGGCAAAATATGCTGTTCTCGATCCATGACGATGACGGCAGACGAGCTTCCGGATGACCTGAACGCGCTGAAAGCAATGGTGCTTTCGCGTGAGGCGGAGAATGCCCGCCTGCGGCAGATCATCAAGGAATTACAGCGTCACCGCTTTGGTCGACGGGCAGAGACGCTTCCAGAGGACCAGCTTCTGCTTGGGCTTGAAGAGGCCGAACAGATCGAGGCTGCCGGGCTGGAAGAGAAGGAACAAGGCTCGACTGCTCTGCGCCAGGCGCAGGTCGCTAAACGGCGTACGAACCGGGGTTCACTGCCAGCGCATCTGCCGCGCGTCGAGATCGTGGTCGATATCGATAACCATGCCTGCCCCTGCTGCCGCAACGACCTGCATCGGATCGGCGAGGATGTCAGCGAGAAGCTCGATCTTGTGCCCGCCCAATTCCGGGTGCTCGTGCTGCGCCGCCCGAAGTATGCCTGCCGGGCCTGTGAAGAAGTCGTTGTCCAGGCTCCGGCCCCGGCAAGGCTGATCGAGGGCGGCATCCCGACAGAGGCAACCGTCGCCCAGGTGCTGGTATCTAAATATGCTGACCACCTGCCGCTGTATCGCCAGGCGCAAATCTACAAGCGTCAGGGCATCGACCTCGACCGTTCGACGCTCGCCGACTGGGTCGGTCGCGCCGCCTGGCATCTACGCCCGGTCCATCAGCGGCTGCTCGATCATCTGAAGTCATCGTCCAAGCTCTTCGCCGACGAGACGACGGCCCCGGTGCTCGATCCGGGACGTGGCAAAACCAAGACCGGCCAGCTTTGGGCTTATGCACGAGATGACCGGCCGTGGCAGGGCGATGACCCGCCCGGTGTCACCTATGTCTATGCGCCAGATCGCAAAGGCGAACGACCGATGGCCCATCTCGACGGCTTCGTCGGCATCCTGCAGGTAGACGGCTACAGTGGATATCGCCCGCTCGCGGCAAAGAACACCGTGTCGCTGGCCTTCTGCTGGTCCCACGTTCGACGCCGCTTCTATGAGCTTGCTGCCGCTGGTCCGGCACCCATCGCCAGCGAGGCGCTGCGACGCATCGGCGAACTTTACAGGATCGAAGAAGAGATACGTGGCCGGCCCCACGAGGAGCGTCGTGTCGCCCGTCAGGAAAAAAGTCGTCCGATTACCGACAGCCTCGCTCCCTGGCTGCGTGAACAACTCGGCTACATCAGCCAGAAGACAAAACTCGCCGAAGCAATCCGCTATGCCTTGTCACGCTGGGACGGCTTGACCCGCTTCATCGACGATGGCCGGATCGAGATCGATTCCAACGTCGTCGAACGGTCAATCAGGCCAATTGCCCTCAATCGCAAAAATGCGCTATTTGCCGGTTCTGACGCCGGGGCCGAACACTGGGCGACTATCGCCTCGCTCATCGAGACGGCAAAGCTCAACAATGTCGAGCCACTGGCCTATCTCTCAGACGTCCTCACCAAGATCGTCAACAATCATCCAAATAGCCAGATCGACGACCTGCTGCCTTGGGCCTATGCCGCAACGCACGATCTCAAAGCCGTGGCCTGAAAACAGCGCTTAC